>JADQBV010000246.1 GCA_016278415.1 Halanaerobiales bacterium | reverse complement strand
ATTTCTTCTTATATAAAAAAAATCCTGCCAATTTAGTATAAATTGACAGGATATCTCGAGTAACACGTTTCTATTTATCCGATAGCTAACTGCTACTAAAACTCCCTCTATAACTAAGAACACACTTTAACTATTATCTTGTAAAGTCTCAGGTAGAACTTTATTAACCATTATATCATGAAACTTATCTGGTTCAGTCCAAATTTCTCCATGAGAAGATTGCTCAAACCAAATCAGTTCTTTGCTAGGAGCCTCAAGAGCATTAAAATAGTCTTCGATAAATTTTGCTGTATAATCATGTTTCCCTATTAAATAGTAAACAGGAACCTCAAGTTTACTTGCCTGAGTTACGAAATCAAGATCCTGTAGTTGCTGATACAGAACTGGGAAAGTATTGAGAAGTCCCAGGAAATACCCAATCTTATCTCTTAAGCTATATTCATCAAAAAATATCATACTTGAAATACTGTACCACTCTGTATTTTTTTCATTAAATGGATTTTCCCTTCTATAGTAACCCCCATAGGTGGATAAGAAACGCCTATATTTGTTCAACATACCTTCACCAAAATAGGGTGGTTCACCTATATTTTTCAGTTCCTTTACCAGTTCAGTATCTCCATGGCTTTCAGCAGCATTCAATACATAATGATACATATATTTGTCAGTCTCTAATACATTGACCATCTGGGCTGCGCCGATATAAGCATGAAATTGTTCCGGATATTTCTCTACAGCCAGGGTTCCAATAATAGTACCCCAAGAATGGCCCAGAAGAAAAATCTTTTTCTTATCAAACCTCTTTTTCAGATAATTAGTAAGTTCATTTATATCAGATACATAGTCTTCAACTTTTAGCTCTTTCTTATATTCAACAGCAGAATATGATTTGCCACATCCCCTCTGTTCCCAGTTAACGACAATAAAGTCATCTTCCAAATTACTGTTATACTCTAAAAATCTACCCATTTCACTAGATCCTGGTCCACCAGATAACATTAATAGAATAGGTTTCTCTACACTTTTTCCCCTAATAACCAGCCATTGCTCCACTCCACCTATTTCAACTTTTTCCATTTCAGCTATACTACCTAAGACTATATTACCCCTGGAATCAGTAATTGAATCTGTATGAGCCGGGATCAGAAACATAATACCTGTAACTATTAGAATTATAACCAGGACGTAGATGACGATTCTGCCAAAAGTAAGCTTATTAAATATCTTTTTCATTTTCAACACCTCATTTTTATTTTTAAATATTGCTTAACAATCTCTTCTTTCATAATTGCTCTATAAATATTCTCTTAAATACATAATATCTAATTATGAATCTAAACACACCTATCTAAAGTTTGGGTTTTTCAACAATACCCCCATATTGTTTATTCTTAGACCCAAAAACATTTTTATATTAACAAAAATGAATACTTTTACATATAATTTAATAGAAACAATTAAAAATATATTTATGAAGGAGGTTATTTCATGGGAGCCTATGATGATGGTTCTTTCCTTATTTTCTTAATTCTAATTCTTTTAGTTCTCGGTGGAGGCTTTGGAATATAATTATAATAAGTAATACCTTATGAAAGGAGGGGTTGCTAGTGACAGGTGGATATGGCTATGATAGTAGTGCTTTTATTATCTTCCTGATCCTTATCCTTTTGGTCTTAGGAAGTGGATTTGGAACTTATAATAAATAACAAGAACTCATAAATTAAATAATAAGCTATAAAGTACCATTATTAAAAAGCTATGGCCAACATTTTCTTGTTGGCCTTAGCTTTTTAATAAAACGAATATAGCATACCTAAGATACGCAATAACTATAAAGATTTCTATATAACAGAAAATTTAAGATATAGTTATATTACATAATAATGGTATGTAGGTATTGGATTTTAAAAAGAAAAACAAAGTACAGTATGAATAAAATAAGAAACATTGAAAATTAATATTATTATGGTCTATATACGGGAACCATTGGTACCCATCCTTTAACTTTACCATATCTCAATAATTTATCTATGTAATATAACTCATCATATATTAATTCTTTGAATAATTTTCTAGGCTTATCATTTATAATTAATTCCCTAATTCCAAAACCATGAATGGTATTAGCATTTTTCATTGCGTTTATTAAAACATTAAACAAGTATTTATCATCATAATTTTCCTTTGATTCAGGAGTAGGTATGTTTTTAGGGTATTTATTAGGCAGACTAACTCCATATTCCAAAAGCATCTTTTCTAACTTATCTATTTGATTTTCCAATATATTTATACCTGTATCCAATATACCTTGAAATCCTTTATCAGACGCCTGGCTTTTCATTACTTTAGTCTGATGGAGATTTAAATATCTAAAGTATAAATGCTGCCATAATTGCCATATTGCATTAGATGCTACATTTTTGTTTACTTTTGTATTTGGATAGAAAGGAGGATATTCTAACCATCCTTTTAATATTATATAATCAACATACTCATAGAAGATTTCTATCTCTTCTTTCATCAAACTAATAAGTAATTCACGAATATTATCATTATATGACCCATCATATAATGCATGAAAACATTCAGTTAAAGAATTTTGCAATAAAGAAAAAAGTGTACGAGCTATTTGTTTATCACTTAAACTTTCCTTATTTATGCTTATATTTATATCTGTCTTGTTTGGCTCAGGACTCTTTATAGAAAACTCATTCATCTTTTTTTCAAAAAGATCACAGTGCTGGATAAATATATTATTAACGTGATTAAGTGCTGACTTAAAATCACGATCATGGACTATATTTGATACAAACTTTATATGATTAATTATAATATATCTGCTTTGTGCCTTAGTCCATATGCGATGTACTTCTTCAACACTTACTTGCGATTGCTTTTGTTTTTTTGATTTTTTATTAAAGATATCCATTAAAAGATCCCCTCATAATACTTAGTTTTGATATTACTATTATTCATTATTATTTCACTAAATATACGTTAGGACCTATCCGTCAATTATTAACCAATAATTGTATGTATTAATATATAAATATAGCCGAAAATAAATTTTATACTATATTATACTAGGAGGTAATTATTATCTTTGACCGGATTGGTGTTCATTTCTATATTGCCATAGTATGGATTATTCTCTTCTTATTACTATGGTTTGTATTTCAGCAATATCTACTAACAACAGAGAACTTAGAAAAAAAATTATCAAGTATTGAAAATAATATTATAAATGAAAATTGGTCCTCTGCTACTACAAATATAGGTATATTAAAAGAAAACTGGAGGCAAAAAAAAGTGGGTATACAATTCAATAATGGAACTTCAACAATGATTTCATTTGAAAGAACAATGACTGAATTAGAGACTGCCATAAAACATAAAGAAGATGATGCTCTACAATATATCGGAGGATTAAAACAAGACTTAAGAGAAATATCAAAAGTTATACCTGGACCGTAAGGAGGTAGTTTAATGGATCTATTAGCTTATTTGGTTAGAACAATTTTTGTTTTTCTCTTTACTTATTTCGGAACAAGGATATTATCTAAAAAAGCTATGGCAGAAATGACAGCTTATGAAATTGCAGGGATTATCCTTATAACAACGGTTGCCGCAGAACCCCTTGTAGTTAAAGTAACTAGCAAGTCTATTTTCGGTGTAGCAATTCTTATTTTGTTGACATGGATTTTTTCCCGTTTAACATTAATAGAAAAATTAACACCAATTCTTGAACATACCCCAACAGTTATCTTAAAAGATGGTCAACTGGATATTGATGCTTTAAAAAGCATTAATATGAGTATTAATCAAATTAAAGGCTTATTACGGCAGAAAGGATATGACAAAGTATCTGATCTTGAATATGCGATTCTTGAACCTCAGGGGAAGATTTCAGTTATTCCTAAATCACAAAAACGACCTGTTCAACCTGGAGATATCAATATCGCAACACAGTACGAAGGCCTTACATTACCATTAATTATAGATGGTGCTATTATTGAAAGAAATCTAAAGCATGCAAATCTAACTGAAGAATGGCTTAAAACAGAGTTAAATAAACAGGGAATAATTGATTATAAAAAAGAAGTGAACTTAGCTGAACTGGATACATCAGGTAATTTATTAATTTCACATAATATATGATACATTCTAAAAATAATAATTTACTCAAATTCTTTAAAATAAAGGAGATAAAAATGACTGTTAAAAGCCAATTAGAAAAAACCATAGCAAATGCAGAATCAGTTTTGGCTGACTTAAAAACATATTCCCTTGCAACTGAGGATAAAAATGCTCAACAAGTTTTTAAAAAACTAGCCTCTTCTCAGCAGGGAATAATGGAAACCTTGAACTCAAGACTTGAATATATCAAACGGGAAGAACCCCAATATAATAATTAAATATATCATACTATTGAGGTGGAACTTTTGAGAAATAAGTATATTGACCTGTTTTTAATATTTATTATCCTATTATTATTCACTGGATATTTTGTATACCGCAATCAGGCATACTCAGGTTTGATAACAAATGAGCTTTTTCAAATAGAAGTAAATGTTAAAAATGACAACTGGCAAAAAGCAAAATTGGCTGATGAAAGATTGAAAAATGACTGGCAAAGATCTAAAAACTTATTATTGTTTAATTTTGGTTCTGAGGAGTATTTAACACTTGATAATACCATTGATAAAATTACAGCAGGAATAGAATCAAAAGACAAAGTTACAGTCTTATCTGATTTATTAATAATACGAAACCTTTGGAATAATTATACCAAAATTGTACCTGAACCATAAAAAGGGAGGTCTTGATGGAATCAATAATATATATTATTAAATGTATAATAATGTTTATAGTAACTTGGGCAGCAATGAGGATAATCGGGAAAAAATCTATCGCAGAAATGACTTCATATGACCTTGCAGCTATATTCCTTCTAAGTACCATAGCAGCAGAACCATTAGTATATAAAGTGACCTCCAAAGCCACTATAGGTGTATTTACTATAGTTATAGCTACTGTAACAATCGGTTATTTATCCTTAAATAAATTATTTTATAATTTAGATTCTAAACCTGTGCTGTTAATAGCTCACGGGGTTATTTTAGAAAATAATCTTAAAAAGGTTCGAATGAATATATCACTATTAAAATCTGAATTAAGAACAAAGGGATATCAAAACCTATCAGATATAGAAATTGTAATTATAGAACCAAGCGGGAAAATATCAGTAATACCTAAATCTGAAGCTAGACCTGTTCAGCCTAAAGAACTTGGTATAACAAGTAGGCCAGAAAAAATAAATTTTCCAATTATTATAGATGGCAAGCTAATTGAAAATAATTGGAATCGTTTAAAAAAAGAACAAGAATGGCTACAAAATCAACTATTAGCTTTTGGAATAAAACAATTCGAAGAGGTACTTTTAGCAGAAATGGACTCAACAGGTCAACTACAGGTTTTTTCCAAAAAAGGTAATACAAATATGCCTGATATAATTTAACTAATAGTTTTAACACAATCACCACCATCCTCATATAATTAAGTATACCTATAAAAATTAATAAATAGGATTACAAATTATAAAGGAGGGAAATTAAATGGGTGATTATGGTTATGGAGAAAATGGTTCATTTGTTATATTCTTAATCTTAATTTTACTAGTTCTTGGTGGAGGCTTTGGCACATATAACAAAAAATAAATTAGAATTATGATAATAACAGCCAGTGGATATAAATCTTCGCTGGCTTAAATTATATTATTGTCTATTTATCTGCATATTAGAACCATTGTTACTATAAATCAATATTGATTTATATTTTAACATAAAAAAAAGCCTGACTAGGGCTTCTTCTATGTTTGAAATTTTCTTATATAGCTATATTTTCCAAAATAATATCTATTCCTTATAGATTAAGTAGTCTTCTTATTTGCTAATTTAATATATTCAGGGTCCTTTCGTTCTGACTGACTCACAACTATACCCCCACCTTTTACTGAAATATCAATTCTATATCCTTCAACTGTCCATAAACAATATTTAGTCCTACTGATAATTCCACGACCCACATTATAATCTATCCCATCCCAATCAATTTTCTTGCGAAGTCCAACCCCTGCCAGCGTTTTCCTCAATGATAAAACCTGTTCTTTTGTAATTGGTTCTGTTCTCATCACAGTTCACCATCAACTTCCTTTAATTTTTTACACTTTATTTTTGACTTTATTATTACGGTCTTATTTTCCTGGCAATCTAAATTCAAAACTCTCGTATAATTCTATTTAGCCTTTATTATATAATGTAACTCTTTGACCTTAACTATATCATCAATTTGTAATTAAGTAAACTTTTCTAGATTTCATTTTGATTATTAAAGATTATTTTAAATTACTAAATTCATTTTAATTGCTAGAACGGGGAATACTATTTAACGATGAAAGATTAAGGAGGCGAAATATTAAATGGCTAATCCAGAAGACAAATATCCTGATAATGTTGATGGTCCTTTTTATGTAGATGATACCTGTATAGCCTGTGGAGTCTGCGAAGCAGAAGCACCCGATAATTATAAAATGAGTGATGACGGGGACCATGCTTATGTATATAAGCAACCAGAAGACGAAGATGCTAAAGACTCTTGTTTAGATGCCTTGACATCATGTCCAGTTGATGCAATTGGGGATGATGGTTAATAGCTAAAAAATAGGACCCACAGTACCCGTTTAAGCAAGATAGAACTGTGGGTCCAATATCAACAATCTTATTATATCAGTCACATTTCAATTTTTTGCATCTCAACTCGCATTTTTTCCGCTACCGCTCTCTCCCTATCCGGCTGTACACGATAAGCAACATACAAATTTCCCAGAGAAAATACTGCATATCAGGGCGCATCTGTCGAATTTTTCTTATCATTATAATTATTCCTTTCTACTCTGCTAAATTTATATAGTATAATTAATTTTTATATATGAGGCCCTTTGTAATTATCCGTTTTTTAATAATCTAATAGCGTCTTTTAATTTAACTGGATTACCATACATTAAGGTACCCATACGATAAATCATAGCACCTAAAATCCCTATTATGACTGTAGAAAATAGTAATATTAGTAGAGATATAATAATTTCTATATTTGAAACAGTTCCCATAGATATCCTTACAAACATCGCCATAAAAGAACTAAATGGTAGAAAGGAAGCAACTTTCAATAAAATCCCTTCAGTATTCTGCATACCCATAACTGAAACAAAAAACACAGCAATAAACAATAGTGTTATCGGTGTTGAACTTGAATTTATATCTTCTGTCCTTGATACTAAAGCACCTAATGCCCCATAAATAAATAAGTAAAATAGGTAACCAAGTATTCCGAAGGCAGAAAAATTAAGCAATACCTCTAAAGGTATATCAAATACAAAATCAAGGCGATTATTCCAAGCTGCAGCATTTAAATTATAGAACACCTGAGCGGTTAAGATGATCAGCGCAAATTGGATAACCCCACCTAATGCACTTCCTAATACCTTTCCAAATATTAAATTTCTACTCTTAGTACTAGTAATAAGCACTTCCATTGCTCTATTACTTTTTTCACTGGCAATTGATGTTGCTGTAGATTGACCATAAAGTAAAATCATGAAGTAAAGCCCAAATACCAGGATATATGTATATGCATAATTACTGACACTATCCTTTCCTAATACCTGAGTTTCAGACTCAATATTGGGATTTACTAAATCTTCTATTTGGCTATATTCTATTCCCCTATTTTCAAAACCCTTAATACGGTAGCTCATTGCTAAGGCATCACGAAAAGGGTATCTATCCGAATCTAACATATTATTGTTTTTTACTACATATTTATATTTTAAATGTCCTTCTATAATATATCCGGCTTCAATTTCCTCAGAATTTACCTTTTCTTCAAGTTCATTAATACTATGTACTTCTTTCAATTCACCTATGGTAAAGTTTTCTTTAAGGTCTTCTATATTACTTATACTATGATTAGGATCTATATAGCCATATACTTTACTAGTAATTTCAGAATCCTTATCAATATTTTCTTCACTAGAAGAACTAAATGTATCCATAATTGTAGGTACAGACAGCCCAATTGCTAGTATTAGACAAATTATTATTGTCGGAACTATGAAAGTCTTCTTTTTTATAAAGCCTAACAGCTCAAATTTAAACACTATAAAAAAATCTCTCATTATTTTTCACCAACCTTTTCAACAAATATATCTTCAAGACTAGGTTTATATGTAGCGAACTGTTCTATTTCTATATTTTTTTCTAAAACTGCCTTTATAAAGTCATTTCGGGAATTACTCCCTACCAATTCTATAATTAGATATTCTTTTTTCTTTTCAATTACTCTGGCAATGGTTTTTATTTCTCTTTCAATTATGGTAATTAATTCTTCTAATAATATATTTGATGGACTTATTATTAATCTACTCTTTCCATATTCTTTTTGAATATTTTTTAGGTTTCCAGTTAATACAATATTACCTTTATCAATTAGTGCGATATCCTCACAAAATTCTTCTACATAATTCATTTGGTGACTGGAAAATATAAGGAGTTTATTCTCAGCAATCAATTCATTAATTATATCCTTTAAAATCTGTGAGTTTACTGGATCTAATCCGCTGAAAGGCTCATCTAATATTATAATATCTGGATTTGTTAAAAAGTTTTGTGCTAACTGTACTTTTTGTTGATTCCCTTTAGACAATGTCTCCAACTTACTATTTTTGTATTCATCAATTCCTAATCGCTTTAGCCAGTAAATAGCAATTTCCTTGCTATCTTTACTACTTAACCCTCTAAGTTGCCCTAAATAGACTAACTGCTCTAATACCTTTTTCTTAGGATATAATCCCCTTTCTTCTGGTAAGTAACTTATGTTATGTTTCTCTGGTATAAATTTATTCCCATTTAAAAATATCCCGCCTTTATTTGCTTCAAATAGGTTCATAATAATTCTGATAGTAGTAGTTTTCCCAGCACCATTTCTCCCCAAAAGCCCCAATGCCTTACCACTGTCTACCGAAAATGATATGCCATGAAGTACTTCCGTCTTGGAAAAGCTTTTATAAATATCCTTTACTTCAAGTCTCATTCAAACCTCCCCTTTCTTACTGAATAATTCTCAAAAAACAATAACTTATACGACCCATAACTGATTTGTCATAATTCATCTTTCAATTTCTTAATAGTCCTAAACGTCCTATAAATAGCATATACTAATAATCCCAGAACTAAAAATATTAAAACTCTAGTAATACTCATCAAACTAAAACTCCTATAAGGAAATCTATCAATTGATAAGAAAAATAGATTAATAAAATTAAAAGAGTTAAGTATGGCCACTATAAGTAAAACTTTTAATAAGCCTTGATACTTTTGTATCTTAGACCTGTTATCAGAATATATATCAGGATACTTACATTGGTCTGTTTTGATTCTAAAATAATGCCATCCAATAAATTCTGTAACATGTTCCCACCCAGCATCTTTAAATATAGTAATATATTCATCTTTATCAATATTCATACTAGCACAGTAATCAAATTTATAGATATAATTTGCTGGTTCTGATTTAATAAATGTATATAGACCTATAAAATAACTATCTAGTAACCATCCCTTTTGTGCCATCTCATTTAGCCATTCCTCTTCTTTTGATTCCTGCCAGACAAAAAATAATTTAAAAACCCGCTTAATATTAGACAAGATTATTCCCTCCCATCTTTTCCACAATCTGTTTACTCTCTTTTTTCATTTTCACAATTCGCTCATACTCTAACTTAAGCACTTGTCTCCCAAATTCAGTTAAAATATAATACTTACGTCGACTATCTATAACTTTAGATGGTTTAACCTGTGTTATTATGCCCTCCTTTTCCAACTTACTCAAGGCGCCATATAGTGTCCCAGGTCCTAATACCACCCTGCCATCACTGATTTGCTCTGTATTTTGCATAATACCATAACCGTGAATAGGCTCTACCAGTGATAGCATAATATAATATGTAGCCTCAGTTAAAGGTAAATATTCGCTCTTCTTTGTCACTGAATTAACCCCCGTTCCTCTATATCTACTTAAAAAATTTAATACTAAATAAATGTTATTATTTTAATTATTCTACAATATATCGCAACACTATATATCGCATAACGATATATTAACACAAAAATCTTTTAAGGTCAACGAATTATTAAAAATATATAAAAGACGTTATATTTAAATCGCTATCTACTACTGGTTGGACATTCTTTATTAATTAATAATACTGTGTCTCTATTAAGAGGTAAAAAGGGTATTAATGGATGGGATCGAAAAATGCCTTAACTGGAAAATCCTAAGGATTCCCCAATTAAGGTCAAAGCACCCTTCATTATCTTTTGCTGCCTCTAATTAATTCCTCATTTTATATACCAAGTGTAAATGTTCCATAATCATCATAACGATCTTATATCTCTATCTCCCTGTCCAGAAATATCATGGTAAATAGTATTCCTACTCTTTTTTATTCAAAATATATATAGCTCCTCCATATCCCAATACACACCAAATTATTAGGTTTATATAATTCCCCAAACTGGCAGTGAAGGTTGATGAGGCCAGTGAAGTACGAGTAACTTCTGCCATTGAATACAGCGGCAGATAAATATGAAGCGTCTGCAGCCACTCAGGAAGTCTTTCCATTGGGAAATTAATAGGTGAAAACATAAGTGCTCCAAAAACTATAATCTGTGTTACTATATGTGCCGCATTTGGTGGTAATAAATAAGCGATACCATAGCCGACACCTATAGAAGTCAAGGCAATCAAGAAAAATACCGGTAGAATAGTCCAGGAAACATCATAAGCCAGACCATAATGGAAATATGCTACAATTGATGAAATTATTATACCTGGAATTGTAATCAACAGCCATAATGCTGTATCTGCGATAAGGATAACTGCACGATTAACTGGCCAACTTCTTGTGAATTCATGATATCCCTCAGCCTTACCCATACCTATCTGCTGAGGTAATATTACCAGACCTGTCATAATCAAAATCAAAGTAGGTGCACCAGTAGCCAAAAACAAAATAGCAGCTGGGTCATTGCCGGGTGTAAGATAATTAAAACCAATTAATATCCCTAGGGATAACATCACCTGAATTAAAGCAAAGAAAACTAAATATCCCGAATTCTTACGATACTGCATTTCAAATACATTGATAAAATTACTAATAGCATTACCCGCGTTGTACATTATGCAGTCATCCCCTTTCCTGTAGTTAATTGAACATAGACATCTTCAATTGTTGTTGGTGACATTGAATAATTTATAATCTTACCACTTTCAACCTGTTTCTCTGCCCATTCAATTACTGACAATACAGAACTTTGATTAACAGAGAAAAATATCCGCCCACCTTTTCGATGTGATGTAACTGCATATTCCGGTATTTCTATTTCCTGTTCCTCGCTAAATAGACTCAGTTCTATACGCATTAAATTACTTACAGAACTTTTGACATCTGCAGGTGTACCCATTGCCAGAAAACTTCCTTTATGTAATATTGCCATTCTATCTACAGCTTTCTCGGCTTCTAATACATTATGAGTCACCAGAATAACAGAAGTTCCATCAGCTGTCAATTCACGGATAATTTTCCACAAATAACGACGACGGACAGGGTCAACATCATTTGTAGGTTCATCAAGTATTACCAACTTTCCGGGTACAACAATAGCCATACAGAATGCTGTCAAGCGACGAACTCCCCCTGAAAGACTGTTACCTTCTTTATTAGCCCACTGCTCTATATCTAGTTCTTTAAATAAATATTCCATTCTCTTTCTTACTATTTTTTTGCTGGCACCTCGCATTTTACCCATTATTGTTACAGCTTGAGATGGTGTCAGAAATCCCAGTGGCAGCTGAGACTGAGGCTGTAAAGAACATATTGAGCGTGCCCTTTTGGGATCCCTCTGTACGGATTTACCTAGTAACTTAATCTCACCACTACTAGGTGTTGATAATCCCATTATCTGTTTTACTAAAGTGGTTTTCCCGGCTCCATTATGGCCAAAAAGGCCAAATATTTCGCCCTCCTTTAAGCTAAAACTAAGATTATCATTGGCAATAACACTGGATTTACCCTTTGAATAAACCTTGCTAACCCCTTTTACATCAAGTATCATTTTATCACTCACCTTCAAAATATTACCCTAGAATTAATTATATAAAAACATTATTAAGCACTTCTATTACCTCATTAATTTTCTCTTTTTTTACCTGATAATAAATTCTGCTATCTGAGCTCCCAACTTCAATCAGTCCTACATCCATTAATTTATTAATATGATAACTAATTGCCGGATTACTACTATCCATAATTTCTGCTAACTGTGCCAGGTACTTAGGGCTCTCATTTATTTCCAATAATACCTTCAGCCTTGTATCATCAGCCAGAACTTTGAAAAAAGAGGTATATTGCAGTAAATTATCCCCTTTTTTTTCCAGCCTCTCTGCTAATTTTGGAAAACGATATCCCAAAATTAAACTCTCAGTTCCTTTTGCACAGGCACTTCCAAAGTCAAAAAAATAACTTACCAATGCCCCAGGTTCTTGATTGGAAGATAAATACTCTTTTTTACCTTCAGGTGATATAAAAGAATCCAGGAAAATATTAACGGCATTATTCAGTTCCTGTTTATTTTCTACAATGTAATCTTCTAAAAAATTCTCCACCTCTTTTTCTTTATATTTATAGAACTTATCATAGTAACAATTTAAGAGGTCCAACAACTCTTCTTTAACCTCAGTAGGACTATTTAAAACCTTCATTATCTGCCACTTATCTTCATCCATAATTGCAAAATTTTCCTCAATCCAGCTAAAAATCTTATTATGATCAACTATTTCCTTTAACTCATCAATAGTAAACTCTATCTCTCCCCAGGTAATTAACATATAATATCCCAATTCAATATTGCTAAGATTATTAATTTCTAATAAAAATTCTTTAACTGACTGACCTTGTGAAAGTAAAGACAGCCCTATACCTAAATAATTAGAAAAATACCTTTTCAGGATATTCTTATGCCTTTCAGATAGGGAATCCATTACTTCTACTACGTAAGTGTTAATCTTTTTATCTAGCTTAATGCTATATTCACTTGCCAACTCTTTAAATTTTTCATCCTGGCCAATTCTAAATAAACTAGTGATAAACTCAGCTGGCCTATCTGTCACAAAAACTACTTCTGTCTTATGATCATCCATTAAATCGACTCCTTTAATTTATTTTTAATGCCTATTAAAAACATTTTTAATAGATAGGTAAAAAAATATTTTAAGTAGTATTTAAAATTATTTTAATATAATTATATATACTAATATTGTTTTTGTCAAGTATTTCTAATTATAAAACTATTAAGGATTACAAAATTGACAACTACCAGGATCTGCTTTTTCCTTACCAGTAGGATATAATTGTTCTTCACGATATCCACATTTTTTGCATTTATAAGTAACCGATAGAGTTAAATTGCTAGGATTTCCACACCACTCACAGGGTAAACCTTTCTTCCTTTCAAACAGTTCAAAACCTGGCCAGGAGCATTCAGGGCAAAGATTATACACCTTTTCAACAAGGTCTCTGGTAGCCTCTTCAATATTTTTCATTCTTGTTGGGTTATAAAGAGCACGCATATCAGTTTCGATAAATATCTCTTCATTATCTGATTTTTTTAATATATATTTAACTGCATTTTTAAGCTCTTCTTCGCTTGTTATACCTTTAACCATTTCACTTTGATCCTTAACATATTCCCTCACTTTAACAACTACACCATGTTCAGGAAAGCCCCCTTTTACTGAAAAATCATATGCTTCTTGATATGATTTTATTTTTTTCTGGTCATGATTTGTGTCTGATGTAGCTGCTACTCCCACAATTTCTAACTCATTTTCTTTATCAAATAACAAAACTATTTCTCTATTAAATGGTAAAAAGGGTATTACTGGATGGGATCCAAATATGCCTTCACTGGAAAATCCTAAGGATTCTCCAGTTAAGGTCAAAACACCTTTCACCTTATGTTTTGCTGCCTCTAATTGATTCCCCATTCTATCTATATCAAGTGTAAATGTGCCATATTGATCAGTATTAAAGTTCTCTGGTACTATTAATTTAATCCCTAATTCCTTTTCCAATATGGGAGCTATAACTTCTTCCTTCTTATGCATGCTAGCAAGCACTCCAATACGATCTTCAAAAAGTGAATGGATAAGATCTTTTTTATTCATAAATTAACTCCTTTCTTTTATTAACCAAGTCTTCCCCTGATACTACTACGGATTTTTCCAATATTACTCATCACTCATTTTTATTAATAATCCTAACATCTTCTATATATATAATACCTGCGTATTTAGAGTGTAGGTATTTTTCATATATCTTCTCAGCAACTTCTACTGCCTCTTCCTCATCCAAGATAATAACTTCTATCCTGATATTCTCACCAAACCTGCTTAGACCACCAGACATAGATCTTATATCCCTGTCTCCCTGTCCAGAAACATCCTGATAAATGGTATAAGCCTTAACACCCATCGATTCTAAATAATCAATTATACGTGTACAGACTATTTTCTCAGTAATTATAATAAGTTTTTCTGCTCTCATTAACATTATGTTAACCCTCCCTAATAATATTTTTTATTTATTATCTTTTAATTATCACTCTACTTACCTATATTACTATGAGTGCAATTTGATAATATAATGGAATACCTATCATTATATTAAAGGGAAAAATAATACCCAGACTCATACCCAGTGCTATAGATGGATTGGCATCAGGGAAAGTACTTCTCATTACTGCTGGTGCTGAAATATAGGAAGCCCCCGCTGCTAAGGCTGCAAATACCGTTGCGCCACCGGGACTCAAACCAATAAAAGTAGCAATTAGTATTGCCATAATTGCCTGTAATGGAGGCATTAATATTGCAATTATAAAAGTAATGGGTTTAACTTTTTTAAGCTCTGATATCCTTGATCCAGTAAGAATCCCTATATCTAGCATAAATATTGTGAAAATACCCTGAAATGCTGTACTGTAAAATGGCATCAGATCTTCAGTACCTTTCACACCTGCTATTAATCCAATTATAAGACCACCGATTATTAATACAGTTGATTTAGATGTTAATGATTCTCGCAAAATATTGATCACACTATATTCATCATCTAATGTCTTCTTCTTCAAACCAGCATGACCCAGAGCAATCCCTGTTATCAAAGCTGCGGTATCCATAAAGGGGTATAATGCAGGTACAAACTCCTCAAAACTTACCCCCATTCTACCAAGGAAAACAATCACTGTAGTCAGAGTTACACTACTACATGCTCCATAATGACCCCCTATAGAGCCGGCATTAGCTGCGTCAAATCCTATCTTCAACATCAGAAAATAAACAACAAAAGTAATCATTACCCCTACAAGAATAGATGAAATCACAGGTATTATTACTCCTATTATGCCTGTCTTACTGACTGCTATACCTGCCTTTAAACCAATCGAAATTAAAATAAACATTGTTAAAGCTGTTCCAACAGAATTTGGTATTTCTAAATCAGATTTAATTGATACTGCTATTACCCCTAATATAAAAAACATAATTGCTGGGGATAATATATTACTCATAGCTACCTCTAATGAAATAATTTTTACCACCTCTTGTATCTATTTTTTTTAATTTAGAATTTTATTTTAAACAATATAACAGTTAAAATAATTCACCAATACTATTTTAAATAATCCTCTGAGTTTGAGCCTTTTTATTTTAGCTCCTTTATCATTACTTTTCATTTTATTCAGCCTCCAACTATTTATTAGAATGAAAACCTTATATATACTCACTGACCTAGACATTAAAAAAACCGACTTTTCCCGTTAAACGAAATTAAATCACATTCGCTTACATTGGAAATAGTCGGTTTATCGTTAACTGCCCAATTGGAAAATGAGCATTCAAAGATCTCCCTTTTTGCTTATAATTAAGAAAATAATTTCTTCTCTATATCATAGGAAAGCTTAAAAACCATTATTCTCTCACCAGTTTTTGTACTAATGTCGGTATGAAAATTTATTACATCATAACCGCTTATATCCTTTATAATTTCACCTATATCATCACGACCTGATTCTACTAAATCTGCTCGTATCTTTTTTATAGATAGCAAACCATCTTTCGTCTCTGACAACTTATATTCAGCAGGAGTTAATATACCCTTCAAGAGAACAATTATCATGTCTCTTAGTATATCGGTTTTGACCATAACAGGTCCCCTGCCAAGATAATCCTTTTCCCATTGCGTTAATGCCTTACTTATTTCTGCCTCCATTTGTCCTTTTGTAATGTTATCTCCCTCCTAAGTTAAATATACTTAATAACCAACATCTTAATATTTTCAAATAAACTTATCAGCATTTTAATGTATAGTATTTAGATTGTAAATTTTTAATATTTAAAAGATCTAAAATAAACTTT
The DNA here is from genome assembly GCA_016278415.1 of Halanaerobiales bacterium. The sequence goes on along the minus strand of JADQBV010000246.1, from coordinate 9,081 downwards.
ATTACATTCTCTTAAAGGGGTTTATCTAGTGTTATTAATATTATTTTTTCTCCAGTCCTTGTATCAACATCAGAATGTAGATTAATTACATCGGCAGGTACAACAGTTTCTATTAATTTCCTAAAATTATCTGTCTCATGTTCAAATATCATTGTTCTAAAATTTTTAATTAATTCATTACCATTTGTACTTTGTGCTAATTTTATTTCAGAAGCACTTAAAAACCCTTTTTGTCTTATAATAATGGTATCTTCATTGATAATTGTCTTGATTTTCTCTGGACTTTTACCCATTATCTCAGTATCAAATTTGATTACTACCTCACTAATTTTATTCTCAAACTCCTCAGTACTCATTTTAAATCCTCCTTATTAATCACCCTTTGATAAAATACTTTTATTTTAAAGCAATTAATTCATCCACTGCTCAATACCATAAAATATACCCTGTGCAAGTTGCTGCCGAAAAGAAGCTGATTGAAACTTTCTTAAGTCGCTCCAATTTGAAAGAAATCCTGTTTCTACTAATAGAGCGGGGCGTGACTGCATAATAACAGTATATGGTTGCCTAATAACCCTTCCCAAGTTATTAGTTGGTCTACCTGTAATTCTTTCAATGTTTCTTTGAACCGAATCAGCCAACTGGTAAGTATTCCAATCTGCATAAGGTCCTATATAGACATTACTACCACTTGTATATGGATAATTTGGATTACTATCTGTATGAATGCTAATAAACATATCGGCATTATGCTGATAAGCTGTTCTCACTCTCTGCCAGAGTGACGGTTTATAATTACCTGATCTTGTAACAATAACATTATAGCCATTCTGTTTTAAGAGGGAAACTAGCCTATTTGAGATATCAAATACTATATCACTTTCTTTCACCAGCCTTGACTTATAATAATTAATTGCTCCGGGGTCTCTACCACCATGTCCAGCATCAATTACTATAGTTGTCATGGCAGCCTTCTGTTGCTTATTGGGAATTACAATATTCTGTCCAGGCCACAGGCTATCTGACTTAAGTGCATTTGCTCGTCTTAACTCTCTGACACTTACATTATATTGCTGTGCAATTTTGTACAGGGAATCTCCCCACTGAACCTGATAATTAATAACATTTGTCTTTTTTCTTGGCACTCTTAGTTTTTGCCCTCGACTTAGGTGGTTATTCCAAATATTGTTTGCTTTACGAAGCTCCGTAATACTTATCCCAAATCTTTTAGCTATTGAATATAGTGAGTCACCGTATTTAACATAATAATCCTGATAATGAACCTGTGTTATATCATTATCCTGCGGAAATATAAATTGTTCACCATAATGATCCGGATAAACAATGGCGTTTGTGGAGCTAGAGCTAAACAGAAATATTATAAAAAGTATAATAGCACTTATTTTTATGATATTCTTTTTTGTCATAGTTTTACTCCTTCTAAATTTGATATAAAATAAATAATTACAGAAATCCCTGTCTCATTTTTTAATATCCATTATGGTTCCGACTCAGATTAGCTATCTCCTATGCATAAGGATGAGGTCAACACCTTATTTTTAAAATAATATTGATGTTGACCTGTCCTTGAAGACTTATAATTTAAAGCTGACTTAATTTTGAAATCTATCTCAATAGATTTCTCATTGTTTAGCTCACTTTTATATAAATCATCCCTTTGTAATAATAGGGTCAGAATCAATAAGTAAGATATAATCTTTTATGCTACCATCAGATAGGAAACAATTTATTATTTCCTTACCCAGAGGAAGTAAACCGTCTTGGTTAAATTGTTCTAGATGTTTCTTGAAAAATTGAAACAATATCTCGCTACCCTTATCATAGGCATCTTTCCCTACCTCTTCTTGTCTCTCAACCTGTAAGAATTCTTTTTCTATTCTCTGACTTTCTATCATGACTTCTCTAAGTGCATATCCTAGTAGTGATGAACGTGCAGGTACTAATTGGTTCTCAGTAAACCAGGCACCACCTCTCCTAGCTATATATTCTCTGGTAATCCATTGGGACATAAATCCTACTTTCCAGGCACCAATATGTTGGTTAGGAGTAAGAATATAACGGACCTTCGGTGTATCAACAATCTGTTTTAGCAATAAGTTTGCCTGTTCAATCCTTCGCCCTGTTGCAAATGGCCAATAAGACCCTACCCCTTCTGAGCTCATTCCTTCAGTGTTTACAATACTGGGATTACCATAACCACGCGGTGCTACTAATCTCCATAACCAAGCTAAAGCGGGTGGTAAAACATGGAACAAACCTATAATCCCATAACTCGGATTTTCTTTTGTACAAGGGGGTGTTCGCACACCAAAACTACGTATATCTACTGTGACTGGCTCATCAATTACATCAGAAACACTCTTTCTTGGAAGCACCACTCGAGGATTTGGACATGGTTTACCTGGGGCATCTTCAATATGTTCCCAGATTAAAGCAGTACTACCTGGTGCAGCATCAATGTTTAAAAATAATAAAGGTGACTCTGGTTGACATGTTGTTTCCTCTAAGTGGGGTTCAGTGCCGTACTGTGTAATATGGTCAACCCTAATAAACCAAGCATCTTCAGCATCAATCAAGCTTAGCTTCCCGTTATCTTTTTGCAGCGTAGGATGTGCAGCAGCCATGTCATCTGTAACTGGACGCAAACTACAACCTTGTGGTAAACCAAGATAAATTCTTTCATCAGTCAGCGTATTATGACCTAACAATAAGCGACCACTACGCTCACGATGCATATCCTGCAGCATCTCACTCTTACCACCACCACTGGCACCTTCATGAGTTATAGTTATTTTATTATCATATGGTGTAATAACTTCTACAGTTGAGCAATGTAAAGTTACCCATTCTTCCTTTTCACCACGGTCTATCAACATTCCATAAACACCCTTTTTAGCACTTGGACCAGGATAGAGATTATAACTAAATAGTTCATAATTTCCAGGCATTCTATTATGAACAACAACCTGTTTGCCATCAAAATGTGTATGCCTAAATGGTGGTGCCACATAGATAATAGCTTCTGGTTTAAAACCCTCATTTATCTCATTTGTATCTATTATTCCCTGCAAAAGTCCAAGACCAAGGGCAAAGAAACCAGCATTAGCTGGAGCTATGGCCATTGCATCCATTCCTAAACTATTGGGTCCTGCCTTAAAGAAAAATAGACAAAGCTCCTGTGTTTTAAGCCAATCAAAGGTTTCCTGCCTAAGAACTTCAAAATCATAATCATATTTTTCATTAAATGTTGTTTTATCAGTAGGTTTATCATCTGCAACTACCATACAATTTGGGTCACGACGCCTCATATATGGTTCTATATAATTAGCCGCCACTCCATTACGAACTTTACAAACCCTTGCCTCAGCCACCATTCCTTTACCTGGCACCTCATATTCAACCTGACTCCAGCCATCTTCTTTAGTATCCCTTATAGATAAGTCTGCTAAGTCCTGAATACTATTACCTACAATATAATTTGGGCAGCTTGATAAAAGCTCAATAACCTCCTCAGATAACTGGATATTCTTTAATTCTTTTTCTACATTCATTAAAACTACTCCCTTCTTTTTTATAAATTGAAATTACCCTCATGGATTAAATAGTTCTTATATTTATGAGGAAATATATAATAATGACTTAAGATATAACTATATTTACTAATAAAAGAAATACCCTATATCATAAGTCAATAATAATTCTCTGTAAAAAGTAAACTGTTTAAGTAAAATCAGCATTTTTCATTAATCAAAATAAAACATAAAAAAGGTCAATATCTCATTAGCTATCAGCTAATTAGATATTGACCTACCCTTGACTGGTATATATACCCTTCACATGTCTGTCAAATTATTTATTTAAATTTTACTTCTAAGTCTTCTTCCATAGTAAGAACAATTATCTTCTCACCTGTCCTGGTACTTACGTCAGAATGAAGACTAATTATCCTAGTATTAATTATCTCTTCAACAAGATTTTTAAAGTTCTTTTCTTCACTTTCAAATAATAAGGTTCTTACTCTCTTAATCAATTCAACACTATTATTCTCAGCCAGCCTCTTTTCTGAAACGCTAAAGAAACCTTCGAGCCTAATAATTATTAAATCCTTTACGATAATTGTATTTATTTGTTTTGGGCCTCTTCCCATGATTTCAATTTCAAATTTCGTAACAGCCTGACTAATTTTAGCCTCCATTTGACCCTTTGTCATTTGAATCACCCTTTTATACAATTAAATCAGTATTTATCATAGCATATTTTTTATAGAAATGCAATGTTAAATTTAGGATACCTTTCTTCCCTTTCCAGCTGGAATGCAATAAGGTGTTCCAAAAATAGGGTCAGACATGATACTACAATTCATATTAAATACATCACGTACCATTTGACAAGTGACTACTTCTTCTGGCTTTCCCTCAGTGTAGATATTACTATCTTTAATAGCTACAATGTTGTCAGCATAGCGACAAGCCAGATTCAAATCATGTAAAACCATAACAATAGTACTACCCTCACTTTGATTTAAATCATATAATAAATCAAGAACCTCTATCTGATGGGCTAAATCTAAGTATGTAGTAGGTTCATCTAAAAGAATAATATTAGTTTCCTGAGCAAGTGTCATAGCTATCCAAGCCCTTTGCCTTTGACCACCTGACAAAGAATCAACAGCTCTATTAGCAAGTGCTTTCATTTTAGTAAGCTCAAGGGCTTTATTAACTACCTTTTCGTCTTCTTTTGACCACTGCTGTAACCAATTTTGGTGAGGATATCTACCCTGTTTTACTAATTGAAATACAGTTATACCTTCAGGAGCTACTGGACTCTGAGGGAGAATTGCCATACGTTTCGCAACTTTCTTTGTTGGAATACTATTGATTTGTTCACCGTTTAAAAGAATAGTTCCACTCTTAGGTTTTAACAACCTGGCAAGAGAACGCAGTAATGTAGATTTACCACAACCATTACTGCCGATAAAAACCGTAATCTTACCCTGAGGAATTTTTAGATCTAAATCTTTTATTACAGGATCTTGTCCATATGATAATGTCAACGATTTTGTTTCTAAACTATTCACAATTTTCCCCCCTAAATTTTATTTCTGTTTCTATATAGTAAATAAATAAAAAATGGTGCTCCAATTCCCGATACAAGTACTCCAGCTGGGAGATCTATTGGTAAAAAGGCCGTTCTGGCAACAATGTCAGCTAGTAATACTATTGAGCCACCTATTATTGCCGAGACAGGAACTAAACCAGCAAATGACCTAGCTACTAATTTTCTAGCAATATGTGGTGCTATTAAACCCACAAATCCGATTCCTCCACCATAGGCAACTGCAGAGCCGGCCAGTGCAACACTAATAAAAAGCAGTAAAAAACGATTTAGCTGAACTTTGACTCCTAAACCATAAGCCAAATTATCACCTAACTCCTTTACATTTACAGTCCGCGAAAAAAGAAATACCGCAGGAATAAAGATAATGACCCATGGTAACATAGAATAAACCTGACCCCAATTTGCACCATAGACACTACCAGTTAACCAGACATAAGCTTTAGCAGTAGTAGTTATAGGACTACTTACAATCATCAATGTAGTCATAGACCCCATAGCTGCTGCCATTCCTATACCAATCAAAACAAGTCTCATAGGTGTTACTCCCTTATTCCAGGCCAAGATATAAATAACAGTTGATATAATTCCAGCACCAATAATAGCTGCAAAGGGAAGCCATTTCATACTTAGAATACCCGATAAATATGAAATATAAAAAACTGCTGCTGCAGAAGCCCCTCCTGTAATGCCAATAATATCAGGTGAGGCAAGCGGGTTACGGATAATTCCCTGTAAAATCAAACCCGATACCCCCAGAGCAGCACCAACAAGTACAGCAAGAATAATTCTTGGAAACCGTAGGGTATTAATTATAAAATTATGTCCAGTATCCTCTATTCCAGTTAAGTGTTTTATCACAACTACAGGATTAATCATTGTGCTCCCAACAGATAAACCAAGTATAATCATCAATAACATAAGAAAAGTAAGTAAGATTATTATAGCTAATGTCTTTCTATTTATTTGGAATGATATAGACCCTGATTTATTTCTAAAACTATCATAATTATCCATTCTTATTAAACCCCCTACGAGCCAGATAAATAAAAAATGGAGTCCCAAGCAATGCAGTCATAACCCCAATTGGCATTTCTTGCGGACTTATGATAAATCTTGCTACCACATCAGATATCAGTAGCAAACTGGCTCCAACTAATACAGAATAGGGTATTACCCATCTATAATCATTACCAACAAAAGCACGTACAATATGTGGAACGATAAGTCCAATAAAACCTATAGAACCAGCAACTGCAACAGAACCACCGGCTAAAAAGACTATAATAATTCCCAGTAAAATTTTAATAAATATAGTCCTCTGTCCCAGCCCTTTAGCAATATCTTCACCTGATAAAAGAATATTTATATGATTTCCCAATAGAAATGCCAGAGCCCCAGCCCCTATCATAAAAGGCAAAATAGGCATTAGCATCTCCATTGTTCTCCCAGCAACTGAACCAGCAAGCCAAAACAAAATACCTTCTAAGCTCTGTTGATTCATAACCAATAAGCCCTGTGTAAAAGAAACAAAGAGAGCCGTTATAGCTGCACCTGCTAAAACTATCTTTAGAGGGGACAATCCATCCCTACCAAGAGAACCAAGAAAGTAAACCAGCACTCCTGCTATAGCAGCACCTAAAAAGGCTATCCACATATAATACCCTAGTGATGATACTGAAAAAAATGTAGCTGCAAAGACAATAAAAAACAGTGCACCAGCGTTAATCCCAAAGATACTAGGTGATGCCAGGGGATTTCTCGTTAATGCTTGCATTAAAGCCCCTGCCAATGCTAGACTAGCCCCAACAACTGTCGCAATTATCGCACGTGTAATACGAGTAGTCCTAATAATAATCTGCTCTGTTGATGACTGATCATAATCAAGAAATGCCTCAATAACAGTCTCCAATGAAATGGATGTTTGACCCAAGGAAACACTAAGCACAAAAGCAATAGCAAATACTAAAATACTGATTATAATTCCTAGAGCCTTTAGTGATTTACTGGATAATAAATGAGTCATTTTATTCTGCTTCTAGTCCAAAATGTTCATAAATCTGATCTAGCATTAAATTAGCAGAAATAATCCCACCGGCCATATTCCAAGCAACTTCATCAACCATATAGACTTTATCATCTCTTACAGCATCAAGATTCTTCCATAATGGATGTCCGCTCCACTCTTGATAAGTACTTCTAACTGCCTCATTGTCTGACATAAAGATAAAGAAAGCCTCTGCATTCATCTCAGGAATACTCTCTTTACTTGTTAGTTTAATACCCCATACATCCTTAAGATGAGATTCTGGGCGTGTAAAACCAAGTTCATTTAATACAAGACCTGCATATCCACTAAAGTATATACGGGCATGATCTGCTCTAAAGTTAAGAATTGCTACTTCCAAAGGCCATTTACCACCCTGGGATTCTTTAATTCTTTCCTTAAAATCTGCTACCCTGTTTTCCCAGTTAGCAAGAACCTCTGCAGCCTTTTCTTCTCTATCCATTGCTTCACCTAATAATTTAACAGTCTTTTTAAATTCAAATACAGTTTCAGCAGCTACAGTTGGAGCAATCTGAGACAAGAGATCATAAACTTCTTCATGGCGTAATTTTGAAGCAACAATCAAATCAGGATTTAACTTAGCTATCTCCTCTAAATTTGGCTGTGTTTCCAAACCAACATGCTTAATACCCTCTAGATCATCTCTAAGATATTTATACATAGGTTTTTCAACCCAGGAATCTACTACACCAACTGGTTTTTCACCTAAAGCAACAATAGCATCAGTAGCACCTTGATATAGTGTAACAATTCTTAGAGGTTGACCCTTTATTTCAGTCTCACCCATTGCGTGTTCAATAACCCTTACTTCATTTACATCTTGCCCTGCAACCATTCCAGAACTAATAAGTAATGTGACAGCGATTAATACAAAAACCATTTTAAATTCTTTACTTGATCTTAACATTAAATATTCCCTCCTCTTTTTTTGTAAAATATATAAAATAGTATTATTACTTCTTTAAAATGATAATCATTTAAATAAGTTCACGACAAGACAACGAGAATGGTTCTCAATTGATAATAAAAAATAATACTTATTTCTCTGCCATATAGACATTAATTAAATATGTATTGCCTAACTCTGTGTATTGCCTTACTCTGAAAAGTAAAATAAAGTAGTAAAACAGGCGAAGTTCTCTCGAGCTTTTCAAGCTTCTCTCGTGCTTCGTTCGTACTTCTTTGAGAATGATTTTCATTTACATTTAATATTATAACTATTCCTATTGTTTTTGTCAAGTATTTTATGATCTTGAATATAATCAAATATATTATAATGGGGAAATTTTAACTATATAGTGAACTAGGCCACTTCAATTTTAAAGTGGCCTAAGCTATAATATCATAGTAAAATATCGTATTGAAAAATTACTTAAAAACTTATATATAACCAATGATTTATTTATTCAACTCTAATAAGTCCTCATTTTTTCCCATGACTATTAACAAGTCACCTGTTTCTACACAGTCGTCAGCAGTAGGAGATACTTTAATATCTTCCCCTCGTCTGATAGCTACTACATTAACACTATATTTTGAGCGAAAATTAAGTTCATAGAGACTTTTACCCACCATCTCATCAGTTACAGAAAGCTCAATAATACTGTAATCAGGTGAAAACTCTAGATAATCTAATACATTGGAAGACATAAGATTATGGGCAATCCTGATACCCATATCCCTTTCAGGATAGATTACCCTATCAGCACCTACTTTAGTTAATAGATTACCATGTAATTTATCCCGTGCTTTTACTATAACATATGGAACTCCTAGCTCTTTTAATATTAACGTTGAAAGAACATTGGCATGAACATTATCCCCAATACTAATTATTGCTACATCAAAATTTCGTACTCCAAGTGTCCTTAAGGATT
>JADQBV010000016.1 GCA_016278415.1 Halanaerobiales bacterium | reverse complement strand
ATAATCGCATTGATTTTTCACCTCCATTCTAGTATAATTATACCATACGTATGTACGCTTGTAAAATATATAATGGAGGTTTAACACCACAGATACACTTATCTAAATTGGATAATACTTTAAAAACTGTATCTTCAAGACTTATTAAAAAGAAATATGACGAACATTTGAAGAAATATTATTGGAAGTCTGCTTTTTGGTCTAGAAGCTACTGTATTGTATCTACTGTTCTACTGGTGGTGCTACTATTGAGATAATTAAAAAGTATATTGAAAATCAAGGTAAAGCCTAATTTTAAATTCAATATTTAATTAAATTTAAAATAGCAATTCATCACCACCCAATACAGTAGCTTGGATGGAGTATTCTTGACTGTCTTAGATAAAATATAATTATCTGATGTCACAGGGTTTTAATGGCTTCAAAAAACTAATTCTTCTCTTTCCTATTGTTAAATGTTTTATTCTATTATATTTACAATGTTTAACCCTTTGTTTTTTATCTGTTACTATTGTTACAATCGAATTAGGCCTTAAATAATCCAACATATTATTAAGAAAAATAATTAAATTATCTTCATTACTAGTAGACCATTGAGTAATATTGCCATATGGTAAATCAGTTATTATTAAGTCTACTTTAAAATTATGTGTATTATCTAATAATGCATCAGCTTTAAAACACTGTATTTCTAATTTGTTATTACTTTGGACAGACTTTAGTTTAATGGCACTACTTAATGCATTTTTATGTGAATCCTTTTCATATTCGTTTATATATTTTTTTAATTCTTTAATTCTTTTATTTATACCTTCATCAGTCAATAAGCCTAGATTCCTTTCAGCTAAACTTAACATTTCCTTATCTATATCTGATGCCACTATTTTGGATATAGATTCACCATGCAAATACCCTAATATCGTTAATAGATATGCTCCCCCACAACATGGGTCATATATGGAAATTGATTTTTTTACATCTTCTAAATATCCTTTGCTACGCAAAAATACTTCACTAGCTAATCTAACAGGGAAAGCAGTAGCACCTTTTTGATTGTAAATAACTCTACCGCTTGCAAAATTTTCGTAGTTTTTATCTTCAACTTCATAAATATACCTCACAAAATAATCACCCTTTTATCATATAGTAATGTTAAAACTCTTTTTTAATAAAGACAAGATTACGTTTAAAATGGATGTGTACGATTCCTCACTTCCCATTTTTACCCAAAAACGCATTCCATAGAATCAAAAAAACTTCTATCAAATAGCTCATGCCATCCATACCAAAATCCTGCTAATTCATTACTAAAATTCTCTTCAGTATATTTTTTAAAACTAGTAAAACAGCCATTAAGATTATCATCTAGCCAACCGTATCCCGTAGTTGAAGAAATATTGATGGAATGAAATTTAACCATTGATTCCATTATAGCCGGTAGTATTTTTACTAATTCTTGATTACAAATCTGCTGTAATGGTGTGCCTTTAATTCTTTTGGTTATAGAATAATACAAATCATAATGTTTACCCAAATAATATATTCTTGGGATAGGAAATTCTTGGTCCTTGACATTTTCTTGTATAAATTTTTCTATTTGAAACTCAATATTATTTTCGGAAAAGCGAATAACATAAGACTTCCCCTTACATTTAAAAAAGAATACCCTTTTTATCTTGCCTGAATGAACCTCTTCAATTTCTCCTGCGGAATGATTATAAATTTTATTTAAAAGATTACTTACATTATCGTTATTAATATTTGGTTTAAATTTCTCCACATATAAACACCAACCAGTTATAAATAGTTTTCTTATGATTTCAGATGCTTTTTATTTTTTTAATAGATAATTGCTTATAAATTTCCATTGATTTAATTTTATCTATCCATATATGTCCATCGGGATATATGGATATTTCTATATATCTATTGTAACTCCTTCATTAGTTCTTAAATAATTGAATAATACCCGTTCTTATGTATAGAGCAGTTTTGATTGACTATATTTTAGTAATTTTTATAAAATCCAGCCTTAATTAATAAGCATTTAAGTTATATTCCTCCTAGCAAAACAATAATATATATAAGAGCAGAAAAAACACAGGGAGGAAATTATATGTATAATAGACAGGATAAAAAATACATTATGGCTGCTGCTGTAGCTGTAATTATAACAGTATTTATTATAATATTCTCAGAGCAGGCCTTCAATGCAGCACTAGATGGATTAGAGGTATGGTGGAATGTCGTATTTCCATCTTTATTGCCGTTTTTTATAGTAGCTGAAGTATTGATGGGCCTTGGGGTAGTCCACTTTATGGGTGCATTGCTCGAACCACTAATGCGTCCTGTATTTAAGGTCCCTGGTGTAGGTGCCTTCGCTATGGCTATGGGTTTAGCTTCAGGATATCCCATCGGGGCAAAAATTACCGGAAATTTAAGAAGAAAGAAACTATGTAGTAAAACAGAAGCAGAAAGATTAGTATCCTTTACTAACACCGCTGACCC
>JADQBV010000408.1 GCA_016278415.1 Halanaerobiales bacterium | reverse complement strand
AATATACTTTTCTTTATCTACGGTAATTAATTTTGAAATATTATTGTCAGTTAAATTAAAATTTTGAATTTCTTCAATATTCTTATCTATCAACGAAAAATTATTGCTAAATATTAACTCACCAGTATCATTTATAATATGGGTTTTTGAACCTTCTATATTCTGATTTGTCATAATAACTTCTTTAATTTTGTTAACATTCAAATTAAAAATTATAGCACCTGAACTCATATCATTTATAATATATACAGGATTTATTACAGAAATAACTGGGTAAGAATTTTGATATGGATCAACTGCAGTTCTACTTATAACCCAAGGCCCTGTTAATAATTTATCTGCTCTTTCTTGATATACTTTTAACCAGGATTTATCCAAAAAACCAGAAATAAAGCCACTTTCTCTCGAAGCAGTAATAACATAATTATCATTATCACGAAATAAATATATTGATTGCAGATACTCATTACTTAATTCTAATATATTAAGTATTTCCCTTAGTTCATAAGGATTATAATCAAAAAAACTTCTTTCATCATTTATTAAAAACAACTGTACTTTTTTATTAAGACTTAAGGCAATAGAACTCAGGCCAATACTAGTTGTTAGCAAGTCAAAAGCATCCTGCTTACTCTTTAACTCCCCTAGACAAAAAGTACTTATCTCCCCTATCATTAAATTATAACTATATGCATATACCCCCCAGATAATACCTACCAAAGGGATAACTATTAATAACATAATAACTATAAAATTTTTAAAAAATATACTCTCAAATTTAAGATGTTTTAAAAGACCCCAAACACTAGTTGAAGCCATATAATATCACTCTTTTCCATGAATTTCTTCTCTATAGTTAGAAGGGGTAGAACCAGTATATTCCCTGAATAATCTAGAAAAATATTTACTACTTTTATATCCAACCTGTTGTGAAATCTCATAAATCCTATTATCAGTATTTTTTAATAACCTTTTAGCTTTTATAATTCTTACTTTTTTTAAATAATCAATAAAATTCTCATTAGTTTCTTTTTTAAATAAACGGCTAAAATAAACTGGACTCAAAAAAACATGTTCTGCTATATCCTCTAGAGATAAATCTTTATTAAAGTTATCTTCAATATATTCTTTTGCTTTTAAAATAATTTGCTTTTGATGATATTCTGTTTTATTTTCATCAATTTCGTTTTTTATACAATTGAATATTTGTTTACACCATTGACTTATCTCTATCATATCATCCATATCAAATAATAAATTATAATCACAATTTCCTTTTGTAATCTTATAAAGGTCAATTTCCAATTCCTTTGATCTATTAAACAGCATTGAAACCAAATTAATTAAATAATTTCTTACATAATTTATATCAAAATGTATTAACCTATCCATTAAACTATCCATTAAATTATATATTGCTTTAAAATCTCCTTCATTTAAATATGAAAAGAATAATTTTTGTTGTTCCTGTAAGAAATCGTACTGTCTGGGAAGTAATGTATTTGTTTTTTCTTTATTACTACTTTCAAGAAATTTCAATCTATTTTTTAACTCAATTAATTCATAGAGACATTTATAACTATATTTTAATTCATATCTTACATTTATGGAAAGTATACTTTCCGCCTGCTGAGTTATTTTGTTTAGGTATTCTGATATAGATAACTGAAATTTCTTGGTATCTTTAAATTTTTCTGAAAAAATTATTATCTGTAAAACCCCTTGAATATTATTTCTAATCGGTATATAGTAAATGTCTTTCCTTGTCCCTTTTATAAAATTACAAATAGAATTATAAATATCCTCTCTACCCATTTTTGCTTCTTTATTTATTTTACTAATATAGAAATTTACTATAATGCACATAGTTTTCTCAGGAATAAGATCAAATTTTAATAACTTTAACTTCCTTTTTATTTCATCCTTATCCTTAATTGCTCCTACTAGTAAATCAAGGAAAAACTGATCTCTTAACAGAGGAATTAAATCATGATACTCTTTTTTTTCTTTTTCAGACTTAATTTTTCTTTCACGTTCAAGATCTAATCCTTTCTTTATTCCCTCAAAAACTGGAATAACTGTATCTACGTCAAAGGGTTTCAAAAGATAGTTATCTACATTATACTTGATAGCCTGTCTTGCATATTCAAATTCTTTATAACCACTAATAATCACCACTTTTGTTTCAAGTTGATTTTCATAAAAATACTTAGCTAACTCCAAACCTGATACAAAAGTCATTTTGATATCTGTTAGAACAACATCAACAACATGATTTTCTAAATATTCCAAAGCATCTCTGCCATCTTCTGTTTTGGCTACAATATCAAAGCCTATAGATTCCCAGTCTATAAAATTGGCAAGTCCATCCCTAATTATCTCTTCATCTTCCACGATCATCAAACTGTATTTGATAATAATTCCCCCTAAAAAGAGCTTGTTTTTACTATAAATATTCAACAAAATACTTATAAACCCTTCCTCTACAGCTACTCTTTCTTTTATTTA
>JADQBV010000151.1 GCA_016278415.1 Halanaerobiales bacterium | reverse complement strand
TTGTTAACTCTACTTCCTGAATGGACTAATAATTTGGAATTATGGGCATAGAGTGTTTTATAACCGTTTTCATGGTCTATTACAATAGTATTACCAAATCCCTGAACCCATCCGCTCAAAACGACTTTACCTTTAGATGCCGCACGTATAGGTGTTCCGCCAGGGATAGCGATATCTATTCCAGCATGCATATGACGTGTACCTCTAATAGGATGTGTTCTATAACCATACCCAGAGGAAATACGACCATGAACTGGCCAGACTATTGGCTTAAAGTTGGATGTGTTTGAATTTAGATTCGGTATAGTCAAGGTGTCATTTGCATAAATACGGTCACTAGTTAAATTGTTAGCAGATTTAATTGCATTAATACTGGTATTATATCTGATAGCTAGTAGGTATAAGCTATCGTTAGGTTTTACTCGAATAGTAGAACCCTCAGCTATATTGAAAAAACTCAATGAAAAGAAAATTATAAAGACAAATAGTACACTCATAATTTTGTTTCTCTTTATCATTATCTTCACTCCCTATTAGTAGTTTTTAATGTGTCATTGTAATAAGATTAACTTTTGCTATTATAACATCAATAAGCAAGAACTAACAAAGGTAATTATTGCTGGTTTTAGTACGTTTGACAATTCAGTAATATTCTTTTATAATATATTTAGAAAATTATCTAATTAAGTACCTTGCAATAATTAATTGTAAATTAGTGATTTAAACATAGAATAGAGAGGATAAAACTATGAGTAAGATGAACATAATGTTTAAAGCCTTATCAGATAAAACTCGGCGAAAGATTCTGGAGATGTTGAAAGATGGCGATTTGACGGCTGGGGAGATTGCTGATAAGTTTGATATGACAAAACCAAGTATTACTCATCATTTAAATCTACTTTATCAAGCTGACCTGTTAGATAAAGAAAGAGATGGCCAATATATCTATTACACCCTAAATACTACTGTTATGCAGGAGGTATATAGTTGGGTCTTCGATTTTGTAAAAAGAGATCTCGATGAAGAATAATCTCTGAAAGGTAAGATTTCTATAAAAAACGTAGCAAGTATTAATGAATTGATTGTAAATGATAAAATTTTTAGAGGCAAAAATCATTTGATAAAGGGGAGTTTATTATGTCTAATAATAATAATGGATATAATTTCAAGGAAGAGTTAAAAAAAGATTGGTATTTGCTGTTACTGATAGCTTCCATGTTTATTGTTAGTATTGTCGTGTATTCTGACTTGCCTGCCAAAATGCCGCTGCATTGGAATTTAGAGGGTCAAGTAGATAGCTATACCAACCGTTTTTGGGGTGCTTTCATGATGCCTTTAATAAATATAGGTGTTTTATTGATGATGCTGGTAACCCCGTTAATAGATCCGAAAAAAGAGAATTATAAAAAATTTGGAACTAGCTATAGAGTGATCAGGACTATTTTAATCCTGTTTTTTGCTGTTTTACACTTTGTTATTATAGCATTTGCTTTAGGTTACAATTTTGATATTGGTAGAATAATGGTACTAGTATTTGGAGTTCTGTTTTTGATACTGGGAAACTATCTGCCTCGTGTTAGACATAATTATTTTCTTGGTATCAGGTCACCATGGACATTAGCCAGTGAAAAAGTCTGGCGTAAAACCCAACGCCTAGGTGGTAAACTATTTCTCTTATCCGGCATTATTATGTTGTTAAGTATTTTTTCTAATGATCAGGTACGTTTTGCAGTATTAATGGTCTGCATACTAGGTACTACATTGGTGACTACCATATATTCTTATTTTGTTTATAAGGAAGAGGAAAGAGATTAGGCCTACTATTAGTAAAATTTAAAATTTGTATGGCATCTACTGCTTCTTTTATTTTTGAAGGAGTAGTATTTTTTTTGCCTATAATTAGTAACGTTTCTTACCTTTCAATAATAAAATATTATTAAAAAAAGAAAAATAATTATTGATAAACAATAATTTATAGTGTATAATATTGGTATAATAAAAAATTGAGAGGGGAAGATTATTATGTCAAATAGTAATGTGTCTATTTTCATGAGAAAGTTATTAACATTTGTTTTTTGGGGATTTATTGTTATGCTTGTAATGGTATCTATAGGTACTATAAAGAATAATGAGAATGGGATAGCTACTATAGTAAGGGGAATAGTTGATAAAGCTATAACTTCTGCAATTTTTTTGTATGCAATTTATAAACTTCGGGAGGTAGTAAACTCTATTTCTAAAGGGCAACCCTTTAATAAGGAGAATGTGAGTTCCTTTAAAAAAATTGCCTATTCAATATTTTTATTAGGCTTGTTTGATACGGTGATGAATTTTCCAACTGCAGAGGGGTCATTATTGATTGGAACACCTTATGGAGGAATTGAGACATATATTTTTGTATATATAGT
This sequence comes from Halanaerobiales bacterium, assembly GCA_016278415.1. The sequence continues at coordinate 101 of JADQBV010000151.1, read as the reverse complement.
GATGGGGTGTTTAGCTTTGGTATTTGCCGAGGTGTTTGACCAGGCGAGGAAAATAAAGGAAGAAAATGATTTAACAATCTAAAGCAAGTTTTACATCTTTA
>JADQBV010000387.1 GCA_016278415.1 Halanaerobiales bacterium | reverse complement strand
TTTCGCTTATTCTATTGCAGATGGTATTGCTTTAGGATTTATTGTTTATCCATTAGTTAAATTAGCTACTGGAAAAGGTAAAGACGTACATTGGTTAGTCTATACTCTTGGAGTATTATTCGCGTCATATTTCATCTGGTTATAATAAATAGCTGAGTATCATTTATAGCTTTAAATATAACACATAAATAACTTAAGTAAAAATATATGAAATACTTTAAGCCCTGGCCATTAGTCAGGGCTTTCGTGTTTATTAAGTGTATAAAGTATAGTAAAAAAAATTAATATAGATGATGAACACAAAAGTAATTTATGAAATTTATTCTTGACAGTCATCATCTTCTGGTATATAATGGTTGTGAATTAAATAATTTGTTATTATTAATTTTAATAAACATATGAAAGGGGGTCGTGAAGATGATTAGATTATACACTAATGGAGTTTATGCTAAAGGGAAAGATGTTTTGAATTATAGCGAAATAAGAAGAAAGATATTACGACCTACCGGTAGAGAGTTCCTATAGATTATTAGTAGTTCAATTTTAAGTGTTTTAAAAGAATACTCTAATAACTAATTATAATTACCACAGGTTGTGATCCTGTGGTTTTTCTATTAGTATAGTGGAATATTATGCTATAATATTGAAAAAAGAGCCGCAGGGATAATAATATCCTGTGGATTTTTTGTGCCATATCACTGGACTAAAGCCAGGTATGAAAGTTTTAGATATGGGTTGTGGGAAGTTTTATAATAGATAGAAAGTATTAAATAAATGTTAATTGGAGGTAATTACATGTATGAAATTGAAGCAAATAAAAAGGCTTGGAGCATGTTAGCAAAGGATCATTACAATAATTATAAAAAGTTATTAGAAGAAAACAAATATGAATTTAATCCTATAGTCCTTAATGAATTAGGAGATATTACTGGGAAAAAGCTATTACATTTACAATGTAATACTGGTGCAGATTCAATAATACTAGCCAAAATGGGTGCAGTAGTTACTGGTGTTGATTTAGTACCAGATAATATACACTATGCAAAAAAACTTGCTAAAGAGCTAGATATACAAAATATTGATTTTGTCGAATCTGATATTTTAACTCTTATGGATAACCTTGATGATAAATTCGATATGGTCTTTACTTCTGATGGTGCTATAGGCTGGCTACCGGACTTAAAAAAGTGGGCTAAAACAATTAAACACTTTTTGAAAGATGATGGATATTTCTATGTTCATGATTCTCATCCACTATATTTAATATTCGATGAAGAAGCAATAAGTAATGGTGTTCTTTCTGTTAAGTATCCATACTTTAAGAATGATGCCGATAAAGATAATTATATTGGTGGATATGCATCTGAAGCTAAGAAAAGTGAAAATTACTTTTGGTTATATAAAGTTAGTGATCTAGTAAATTCTTTGTCTGCTGCAGGATTATTCATAGAATATATAAATGAATATGATAGAGCGGTAGAGGGTATGGCCGGTATAAAAAAAGATGAAGAAGACCTTATGTATTATCCAGAATTTGAAGGTGGTTTTCCATTAACATTTAGTCTTAAAGCGGTTCATAGATAATATTAGTTAGGAGAGATCTTAATGATAAAAATAAAAGAGATTGAAGATGATTTAATTAAATCAGATATAACAGATACTATTTTGAAAAAATGTTTGGTAATCAGAAAGCATTAAATAATTATATTGAATCAGTAAAGGGTAAGAAATTATATGCGGCATATGATGGTGAAATTGTTGTTGGATTTATTTGTTTAAAAAATAATAATCAATATACAGCCAATATTTATGTTACAGGAGTATTAAAGGAATATCACCGAAAGGGAATCGGTAGAAGTCTGGTATCTATATCAGAGAAATATTTAAAAAGAAAACAGATATAAGTTCTTAATGGTTAAGACCCTTGGTGAATCATCTGATTATGAATATTACAAGAAAACCAGAGAGTTTTACAAGAAAATGGGATTTTATCCTTTGGAAGAGTTTAAAGAGATATGGGATGAGGATAATCCTTGCTTAATAATGATTAAATGTTTACTTAAGTAGTCTTTTAATGACAGTTAAAATATCTTGAATTAGTCTTAAAAGAACTTAATAAATCAATAAAATTAATTGAAAATTAGGATGTGAAAAAATTGAACAATATTAAAATTGTGGAATACTCAAAAAAGTATGCTGCATCACTTGCTGATATGTGGAATAAAAGCTCAAGCAATTGGGGTGGTTCTGATACACGGTACACTGGTGAAGAAATCGTTGATGAACATGAAAATAATGACCATATAAATACCTATCTTGCTGTAGATAATGACCAGGTAATCGGATATTGTAGTTTTAATGAATATAAAGAGGATGAAGGTGCACTATATATACCATTATTAAATGTTAGGCCTGATTACCATGGTAAGAAAGTTGGCAAGAAATTGGTTAAGGTCTGTGTTGAACGGGCAATAGAATTAAACTGGCCCCGCCTAGATTTATATACCTGGCCTG
>JADQBV010000270.1 GCA_016278415.1 Halanaerobiales bacterium | reverse complement strand
TTGTAACTGGTAAACTAAAAGGGAGAAATTTTGGCAAACAAAAATGGATAACTTTTCTTAAATAGATATATTAAAATCTAGTACTCTGATAAAATAAGGCTAAATTTATCAGAGGAGGAAGAAAGGTGGTTAAATTGGAAAAGTTTGCTAAAATAAAAGAGCAAAAGTTAAATGGATTTAAAAAATCCCAAGCGAGCAGAAATTTAGGACTAGATTACAAAACAATCTCAAAATATTGGGATATGAGTAATGAGGAGTACCTAAAGCTTAATCAAAAATCAAAGAACAGAGCTAAAAAGATTGATAGATACAAAAATAAAATACTAGAATGGATAAAAGAAAACCAAGATATGACGGCGGCACAAATTCAAGATTGGCTGCTTGAAAATAATTACAACTTAGATTTTTCAGAAAGAACCTTAAGACTCTTTGTAAAGAATTTAAGAGAAGAATACGATATACCTAAATCAGAGCCAGTAAGGCAATACGAAGCAGTTACGGAACTACCCATGGGATTTCAAGCCCAGGTTGATTTAGGAAGTATATGGTTAAAAAGAGTAAATGGTTCGAAAGTAAAAATATACTGTTTTGCAATGGTTTTAGCCCACTCTAGATACAAGTTTTTATGGTGGTCGTATAAACCCTTCACCACACTTTCTTTCATTGATGCCCATATTAAAGCATTCGAATACTTTGGCGGTATACCAATAGAGATAGTGTACGATCAAGATAGGATATTAGCTGTATCAGAAAACAGTGGAGACATAATATATACAGAAGGATTTCAAAACTATCTAAACAGCGTTAGATTTAAAATCAGACTGTGCAGAGCATATGATCCAGAAAGCAAAGGAAAAATAGAAGCAGTAGTAAAATACGCTAAAAACAACTTCGCAAAGCATAGAATATTTGAAGATATAAAAACCTTTAATGAAAAGTCCTTAAAATGGCTGGAAAGAACAGGAAACAAAAAAATACATGAAATAACAAAAAAAGTACCAGCAGAAGTGTTCTCCCTGGAAAAAGAACAGCTAATGCCAGTACCAAATCTGTTTACCAATCAAATTGATACTAATATTTTAACCTATACACTAAGAAAAGACAATACCGTTTCATACAAACAAAACAGATATCAAGTACCAAAAGGAACATATAAACCTGGAAAAGAAGTAAATTTAAAATTAATAGATAACAAAATGGATATAATAGATAAAGAAACCGGAGAAATAATAATAAACCATACAGTAAGCTATCTAAAAGGTAAGTTAATAACCTTGTCCCATCCAGAAAGAGATAAAAATATTAAGAATGTAAAGGTAAAAGAAATATACCAAAAAACATTAAAAGAACTGGGACAAACAAAGGAAGCAGAGGAGTTTTTAAATACAGTAGCTAAAGAAAAAAGCAGGTATATAAAAGACCAATGCACAGCAGTACTAAAAGCAATTAAAAACTACGAACCTGATATAATTAGCAAAGCTTTAAACTACTGTATAAAAAGAAACCTATGCAGTGCTGGCAACCTAAAAGACGTTTTAATATATCTAAATGAAAGAAATACAAAAGTAGCTTCAATAACAAAATATAAATCCTTCACCCTAGACATCCCCTCAAAATATAAAGATATTAAGCCTGAAAATAGGGATATAAGCGAATATATAAATAGCTTTGAGGAGGACAAAGACAGATGGATAAATTAGATAAAATAAAGGATATGGCTAAAGAACTAAACCTACACAACCTGAAAGTAAATGCTCTAGAAATTATTGAAGCTGCAAACAACAAAGACCTTTCATATCAGGATATGCTTTTAACACTTTTAGAAAAAGAAATAGAATTAAAAGATAAAAACGCAAGGGAAAGAAGGCTTAAATTTGCAGGATTTCCGGTAATTAAAACAATAGAAGAATTTGACATAGAATTTCAAACTTCAATAACTAAAAAACAAATTAATAAACTACTGGAAATGGACTGGATAGATAGGATGTATAACCTAATATTTTTAGGACCGCCTGGCTTGGGAAAGTCTCATTTGAGTATCTCCCTTGGCTACAGGGCTATAGAAATGGGATACAAAGTAAGCTTTGTAACAATGGATAAATTAATGCATGTACTAAAAACCCAGGAGATATCAAGAAAAAGCAAAGGTAAAATAAATAAAATACTATCATCTAGCCTCGTTATCATAGATGAGGTTGGCTACCTTCCAATTACTAGAGAAGAAGCCAATCTGTTCTTTCAAATAATATCATCTTTACATGAACAGGCTTCTGTGATAATAACTTCAAACAAAGGATTAGAAGACTGGACTGAATTATTAGGAGATCCTGCTTTAACAACAGCTATTTTAGATAGAATTACCTATAGATGCGAGCTTTTTAACATGAGTGGAAAAAGTTACAGGTTAGAACATAGAAAATCATTGTTTTAAATACCAAAGTTTTGGCAAATATTTACTGAAAAGTTAGGGAAAATTATTTGCCAAAATTTCTCCAAAAACACTTGCCGGTTACA
>JADQBV010000176.1 GCA_016278415.1 Halanaerobiales bacterium | reverse complement strand
TTGTCCAGATTATTAGTATAAATGACTGGACCGTGTACTATTACTTTTTGCTTATCTTTTTGTTCCTGTATATGGGCATCTAGGAATCTAGGGTTAACAATGATATCATCATCAATAAATACGATGAATTCACCTTTGGCAAGTTTTATGCCAGTGTTTCTAGCTCCTGCTGGGCCACTGTGTTCTTGTTTGCGATAGACTAAGTTAGGTTTTATTTTAATATTTTTAATCATTGTTTCAGTATTGTCAGTGGAATTATCATTTATAATAATAATTTCAAATTTATTTGTAGGATAGGTCTGTTTATTGAGTGCCTGTAAACATTTATATAATATTTTTTCTCTATTATATGTTGGAATAATTACACTAGTTTCGATTTTGTCTTTCATATAAACAACTCCTTTTAATAGATTATATAATACTTTAGGGGTTGATGCAATATATATCCAGGAGGTATTAGTTTTAATGAATACAAAAGAATTGATGTATAAATATCTTAAGCCTCATCTATCATACTTAATTTTGGGTTTTTTTTGTATAATTATTTATGGATCGGTAAATATTGCGGTCCCCTGGTTGTTTAAATTTTTAATTGATAATGTATTAAAAGAGGGTAACTTAATTTTATTAAACTATCTTGTAGTAGGTTCGGTAATCGCATATTTAATTAAAGGAATATTTAATTATGGTCAGATATATTTTCTGACTGGACTCGGAGAAAAGGTGGTATTTAATATTCGAAATGACATATATAAACACCTTCAGGGGTTATCGTTAAGCTTTTTTGAACGCCAGTCAACAGGTGATTTAATGTCCAGGCTTACTAATGATGTTGCAATTATTCAACAAGGTGTTACTAAAGGCTTTGCTAATTTAACCTTACAACCATTTATAATTATTGGTATTGTTGGTTTTATGCTTTATATAGATTGGCAGTTAGCATTGGTATCTTTCGCTGTATTACCTCTTGTTGCTTATGCAGTGAGTATTTTCGGGAAGAAGATGCGTAAAGTAAGTAATAAGATACAAAAACGCTTAGGAGAGGTCACTTCTATATTACAGGAGACCCTATCTGCTATCCACATTGTGAAAGCCTTTAATATGGAAAAAAAGGAAATATCTAGATTTACATATGCTAATGAGAAAACATTAGCAGCTAATCTAAGGGGTGTTCAAATAAAAGCGGCTTTGCTTCCCATAATAGAACTTATAGTGTCTGCTGGTTTAGCACTTTTCTTATGGTTTGGTGGAAGACAGGTTCTTGCTGGTAGATTAACGACAGGTGAATTAGTAGCTTTTATTACATATATTGGTATGCTTTGGAGCCCTATAAATGTATTAAGTGATAATTATCATTTGCTACAGAAAGCCTTTGGAGCATCAGATCGGATTTTTGAAATTATTGATGTAGAAGAGAGAATAAATGAAGTTGAAGATGCTGTAGAAATACCTAAAATAAAGGGTGAAGTAATCTTCAAGGATGTAAATTTTGCTTATATAAAAGATGAAGAGGTATTATTTGATATAAATTTAGAGGTTAGTTCAGGTGAAATGGTTGCTCTAGTTGGTCAAAGTGGTGCTGGAAAAACAACTTTGGCAAATCTAATACCTAGGTTTTATGATATAGATAGCGGTAAATTATTAATTGATGGTTATGACATTAAAGGGGTTACTATTCAATCATTACGGAAACAAATTGGTATTGTTCCTCAGGAAACAATATTATTTAGAGGTACAATAGCTTATAATATATTATATGGTTCAGAGGATAAAAGTATGGAAGAAATTGTTGCAGCAGCCAAAAGGGCTAATGCCCATGAATTTATTGTAGAGATGAAAAATGGATATCAAACAGATATAGGAGAAAGGGGAGTTTCCCTATCAGGTGGCCAGAGACAGCGGATAGCAATAGCCAGGGCAATATTAAGGGATCCTCGTATATTAATATTAGATGAAGCAACATCTTCTTTAGATACAAGCTCAGAAGCACTAGTACAACAAGCACTAGAAAGGGTTATGATGAATAGGACAACTTTCGTGATAGCACATAGACTTTCCACAATAATTAAAGCTGATAAAATAGTTGCTATTGAAAATGGTAGTATTGTCGAAATAGGTACACATAATGAATTGATGGATAAAAAAAATTATTATTATAATTTATATCAAAAACAGTTTAAAAAAAGTTATTAATTATTCTTAAAGAGGTGGTTAATTTGATAAAGCTTATGCACTTGAAAAATTGGCAAATTATAGCTTTAGTTATACTAATTTTACTCCCTTTATACATGGTCGCTTTAGGACAAAGTGCTATGTGGGATTTAGATGAAGGCGTTTATTCAGAGATTGCAAGGGAAATGGTTATCAGGGATGATTATATAAATACATTTTATAATTATAATATAATTTTTGATAAGCCTCCCCTTGTGTTTTGGGTAACATCTTTTTTTTATAAACTATTTGGGGATAACGAATTTACTTCCAGGATAGGAATAGTATTCTTTGGGCTATCTAATCTTATAGTATTATTTTTCTTTGCAAAAAGACTTTTTGATAAAAAAACGGCTATTCTTTCAATGCTTATTCTGGGACTATCTTTCCAATATTTAATTCAATCAAGGATAATATATATGGATGTACCTCTTACCTTCTTCATTAGTTTATCATTATATTTGTTCTATTTAGGATATCATGATAATAGAAAGAATTATTTATGGATGGGACTTGCTCTGGGACTTGGGACTATGGTAAAAGGACCGGTGGCACTTGGTCTGCCTTGTCTAATCTATATTTTTTATCTTGGATTTTTTAAATTCTTTAAAGAATTTAAATATAAATGGACCTGGCTAGCAGCTTTGATTTATTTTGCTACTGTATTACCCTGGCATATTCTCCTTTTTATTAATTATGGTCAAGATTTCTTGAATGTTCTTTTTGGCTATCATATGTTTGAACGTTATACTGATGTTATTGTTTCTAATGGTGGGCCTATATATTATTACATAATTATGACTGTTGTTGGATTATTCCCCTGGAGTGTATTTATTCCCTGGATATATCCTAGTATAAGGGATAACTGGCAGGAAGAAAAAAATAAATTTAAATTTTTATTTATCTGGTTTGCTACAATATTTATCTTTTTTACTATTGCTAAGACTAAACTACCTGGATATATTCTACCAACATATCCGGTTTTTGCTATCTTAATTGCATATTGGTGGGGGAATATATCCTATGACTCTCAGCTTAAGAAGAAGTTAATTATATCAAGTATTTCTATACTAGTCATAGGCGTTTTAAGTTTTTTTGGACTTAATTCTTTAAAATTAATAGTTGAGAGGGATTTTACTCAGTTTATAGAATTGTATAAGGTACTTTATACAGTGCCATTTTTATCTATTGCCGGAGGAATAATTCTTCTTATAACAACTTTTTATAGCAAAAATAATAAAGATTATATAAAACTCTTTATAGTTTTTTCATTGATTACTTATATTTCATTATTTATATTTAACACATCTGTAGTTCCTACTATCGATAAATTTAAGGTTGCTAAACCGTTAGCTGAAGTTGTTCCTAAGGATAAGGAAGCTAAGTTTAGTATTGCTAGTGCACTTGGGACAAGGCCAGCGAGTCTAGTTTTCTATAGTAAAAGAAGGGTTAATTATCTTGATAATCTAATAGAAGTGAAGAAATTCTTGGAAGATAATCAACATTATTATATTTACTTAGACAAAGATGATTATATTACTTTAAAAGAGCAGGATTATGATTTATTAGTTATAAAAGAATATAATAATTCTCTTGTTGCAAAGAATAAATAGTTGATAGTACTTAAATCATTATAATTCAGTACTATTTGCAATTATATCTTCAATAGTGCTAAGATTACTATTAAGTCCTAGAGACTGACAGTCTGTTGCAGGGTAGACGAAATTTTTATATTCCATACAAAATTGATCCCACTCTGAGACATCAACTCTTAGTAACTTTAAAAAATTGTATAAATATTCAGGTTTGACTTTTAATTGCCAACGGATTTTATGGCCGAAATATCTGGCAGCTCGCTTAACAAATTCTCCAAAAGTTATTTTTGGGTTTCCTAAGACATATTTTTTCTGGGGATCCGGTATTCCTAGTAGATGACTAACCATTTTTCCGATATCCTGGGCATGAATAAAATGAAAGCCAACATCTACATCTAGATGACCAATTAACCAGGCATATTGTTTGAGTTTTGGTATCCCTCTAGTTAAATGGGAAAGAGGGTGTTTATTATCACCACCGAAGACAAGGGTTGGGAAAACAGTTATTATTTTATCAGTAATTTCTGTCTGCTGAATTCTTTGATAACAGATACTTTTTGTTCTAATATAATCCGTGCCGTATTTTTCAGCTTCCTTTAAAACTTTCATATTACGTCCCAGAATACTTGCAGTGGAAAAATAAATAACTCTTTTTAGTTTATCTTTATTTAATAAGTTGAACATTTCGTGTGTACGTTGAACATTTATGCGTTCTGTATGTTCACCACCCCAGGCGGTAGCAATATGAATACAATAATTCATATTAGCTAAGAGTTGAGCTATATTTGATATATTATCCAGATCTTCCTGTATAATAGTTATATTCTTAAAATCATTAGGATTATATTTCAGTTTTTCCGGATTACGGACAAGCAAAAATAACTGGTATTTTTTCTTTAGTTGGTCAACAACATAATGACCTACACAACCACTGGCTCCGGTTATAAAGATTGATTCTTGTTTCATAATAATATCACCTTTCTTATCTAGATAAATACGAATTATTTGATTGAAATATTTGAGATTTAGTATATACATATATATCTTATATTAATTATTACTTAAAGTAAAGATGTAATAATTAGTGTAATTATATAGAGTTATTCGTAGACAACAAGTATACAAGAGATAATAGCAGGGATAATTGACTAGAAAATTAGGTTCTAATACTTATCAGGTATGTTTAAAAAGTATTAATAAATAGGGATTATCTTCATAATTGATGGTAATAGTAAATTTGTCAGGCATTTTTCACAAACGGAAATAAGAAGACCCATAAATAGAAGGGTGGTTATATGAACAAAAAAAGTATCCTCTTAATAAGTAATGGTCATGGAGAAGATATTATAGCGGCTAATATATTAAAAGAGTTGTTTAAGATAAATAATGAAGTGAACGTAAAAATTTTACCAATTGTCGGAGTTGCTCAGGCCTATGAATCATTACCTGCAGATATAATTGGTCCACTTAAATCTTTACCAAGTGGAGGATTTATGCGTAATAGTCTGTCCAATTTTTTAGCAGATATCAAAGCGGGATTATTGAGTACCACAATAGAACAAATAAAAGCCATCAGGAAAGTAAAAGATGAAGTGGATTTAGTAATCCCAGTAGGGGATGTCTTTATACTTATTCTGGCTGGATTATTTACTAATAAAAAAATAGTTTTTATACCGACTGCTAAGTCAGAATATATTAGTGGCCATTATTGGATCGAAAAAATTTTGATGAAGAATATGGCTGAAATAGTTTTACCTAGAGATAAAAAAACATCTCAAGTATTGCAAGGGTCAGGAGTTAACGCTAGTTTTGTAGGTAATGCGATGATGGATTGCTTTAAAATTAATAATATTGATTTTTACATAAAAGATGGTAGTAAGGTTGTTGGAATACTTCCTGGTAGTAGGGAAGAGGCATATGCAAACATAAAGTTTATACTTAAAATTATAAATAGGCTTGAACAGTTAGATTTTGAAAAACTTGATTATCCGGTAGCTATGGCGTCAAATCTTTCTATAGATAGATTGAAAAAAGTTATTGCTGGAACTGATTGGAATATAGAAGAATCATCTACTGAAGAAAAAGAGTTAGGGATTTATCTAAAATTAGTTTCACCCAGTGGGGAAAGTGTTGTTAAAATTATATATCATCATTTTGGAGATGTTCTTAATAAATCTGATATATTTATTGGTTTAGCAGGGACGGCCAATGAACAGGCTGTTGGAATGGGAAAACCATTAATTTCTTTTCCTGGAAAAGGCTCGCAATTCACTAAAAAATTTGCCATAGCTCAAAAATCTTTGCTAGGCGAAAGTGTATTGCTCTTAGAAAGAGACCCACAAGAAATTGCTTCAAAAATAAAATTTGTTTTAAATAATAAGGAAGTATATAATACTATGGGTAGTATTGGTAAAGAGCGAATGGGTAAAGCTGGTGGTATCAAAAATATGGTTGAAATAATAATAAAATATTTAAATAGTTAAGTATTCATCGGCAAGATAGTTTAATGGTATCATTAATTTTAGTTAATATTTAAGATTTTTACTTGACAGATCATATAATTTGAAATGAAGTTAAGATATTATGACTTAGGATTAATCTTATAATAATATGCCACAATTAGTCCGGCTATTAACCAGAAGAGTCCTGCTATTTCAATTCCTAATATTGTACAGTCAAATTGTTGATGTACCAAAATAGCTATAAAGCCGGCATAAAGGGAACGTAAAAGGGGGTTGATTTTAGAGATATAATATCCCATCTTTATAATTTTAAAGATAATTATAGAAAATATTATTAAACCCACAAGTCCTAATTCTACAGCCATATTCAAAAAAATATTATGAGCGAAAGGGTGATTTTTTTCTATAGCTTCTGGCGAACGATATTCAGGATAGACAATAGAAAAATTACCTGGACCAATACCTAATAAAGGATGGTCTTTTATCATATCAATTGTTGACTCCCATATAAATATTCTATTTTGGTTTTTTTCTAAAGAAAAGATACTTAAAACCCTATTATTTAACTGTGGGATTAAATATATTGTTGAAAATAAAATGACTAATATTATTAATAATATTGAAATTGATTTTCTTGATTTTAAATTATATATGATAAAACCAGATAAGAAGCCTAATAAGGCACCCCGAGAAAAAGTGAGTAGAAGTGCTGATATTGATAATATTGTTGGTATAAGTATAAGATATTTCTTTATGCTTTTATTATATTCAAAATAAGCAATTAAAAATATACTGGAAAATGCCATCAGAGTTCCAGTACCATTAATTCTAACAAAAAGGCTTTCACTTCGGTTCATACCTACTATAAAATAATTATAGAGTGTATATATACTGGAGATAGTAATACCTGTAGATAAAAGAGGAACTAGTAATTTTTCTAGAAAACTTCTATAGATAATAAGTTTTTTTGCTCCAAAGAATATAATGTATAGAACAAGAGCATATCCAAACAAAGATAAAAGTGCCAAGCCTTTATCATAAGCAAATATAGAAGATATTAAAGCCCATAATAAAAATAGCCCTGTGATTTTATAGGTGCTTTTATGATAATTAAAGAAAGATATTTCTTTTTTCCATAATTTATATCCTGTGTAAATTAAAAGAAGTAATAATCCAAGAGAAGTGTTACCTAAAGTTGATAAAAAAGCAATTAAACTCCATCCCCCAAAAAACAGGATGCTTTCTTTATTTTTTATATTATAGTATATATTTTTTATCACTAAATATTTACCTCCTCAATGTTTATAAGGGTTGTTAGTGGATCTTTTGATTATCTTGTTCATTAGATAATAAAGAGTCATAAACTTTCCTTGTGTTTTTAAGCATTTTTTCTACTGTGAATTTTTCTTCATAGGATTTTCGTGCATTTTTACCCAGTTTATCTTGAATTTCTTTATTCTCTAACATATAACATAAGGCACTCTTTAATTTATCAGAATTTGCTGGTGGTATTAAGAGACCATTTTGATTATCATTAATTACTTCCGGGATACCTCCCACTGCAGTGGCAATAATTGGTTTAGCATGTCCCATAGCCTCCATTAAAACCAGTGGATGAGCCTCGTGTAGGGATGGTATTACCATTATGTCAAATTTGTTTAGAAAGTTATGTATATCTGACCTATAACCAGTAAAGCTTATTTTATGATTTAAACATAATTTATTTACCTGTGTTTTTAGCTCACTTTCTTTGCTACCAGTTCCTACAATCACCAGATGTATATCATCTTTTTCTTGTAAAGCTAATGCGAAGGAATCAATCAAATAATTAATACCCTTGGTGGTTTCTAGTCTGGCAATACTACCTATTATAACATTATCTTTTGATATTTTTTTTAATTTTTCAGGTTCTTCAAAGGTCATTCCTGAGGGGTCTGGTACTCCATTATAAATAGTATTTATTAAATCAGGGTTAATTTTCTTGTGGAGTAATAGTTGTGTTTCTGAACCAGCTACTGTTATTACCATATTTGCATAATGATTACAAATACGAGCGCATAACCAGTAATCCCAGGCTTTCAAATTACCATGGAAACCATGAACAGTAAAAAGAACTGGGATATCTTTTATTGATCTTTTTAATAAAAAAATCAATTCTGCTGCACCATGTATATGTATTAAGTCAATATTATGTTTTTCCTGTATTTCTTTTAATCTTTTATAAAATATTCTTAATCCAGAAAAAAATTTTTTATCAAGCTGGGGGAAGTCATAATAAACTATGTTTTTATTTTTAAATCGTTCAATTATTTCACCAGGTGGTGCCAGTAAAAACAGTTTATATTCTTCAGAAAAACCAGTAATAAGGTCAAGAACATGTTTTTCTGTCCCTCCTATGCTAACATATGGTAATATATACAAAACATTATACATCTGTATACTCCCTTTCAGGCTAGGATAAAATTATTATGTCTGTAATTTTAATGTTTATTGTTTAGTGATTATAAATTTTTCATAAAGGATTTTAAAATATTATTTTTATGGTGAAAATTAAAAATGTATCATAGATTATTTCATTTTAAACTAATTTTAATAAATATTACTATAACATCTAATACCTAGTATACTTTATTTATTACTAAAAGGTCAAGTCGAACATAATAAAGAAATAAAGTATATAAATCATATTTAAAAATTTTATTTGTTCTTTTTTATAGTTTATGCAGGAACGATACTCTAGGTTATAGAAGTTATATTTAACTAATTAATAATAATACATGCTATATATAGATAAAAAGCAGTAATGAGTATTATAGAGTGGAAGGGTTCTTGTCATATTACCCTTATATAACTATTATATGATGGAATAATTGGTATGAACAGGTGGTGGGTTAATTAAGAATGGAAATATTATTATATATATCTATATTTTTACTGATAATTGTTCTTGGTATTATATTAATTTTACTTGCAATTTATGTATTTTATACGGAAAGAGGAAAAAGGTTAAATAAAGAATTAGATAGTATAAATAGTTATTATAATAAAAACTATAAAAATTTTTTTTTAGTAAATCCATATGATGTAAAGGGTAGCTACAAGAAAGCGCAGTTACATACACATACAAATAAAAGTGATGGAAAGTTATCGCCTGGAAAATTAGTTAAAAACTATAAAGAAAAGGGGTACTCTTTTCTAGCGATTACTGATCATGATAAGGTTACTGATTATCATAAGTATAATGATGATAAGTTTTTGACAATCACAGGTGAAGAAATGACCTGGTCTAAGCCATTTTGGCCTTTGGGACAACATCTGCTTAGATTGTTTGTCAAAGAACGATTTAAATCAAATAACCTTCAGGATATTATTAATCAAACTGTAGATAAAGATAAGGGTATTGTAGTTATAAATCACCCTACTAGTTTTAGTGGTCTAGGCACACAATATTGGGAATTAGAAGAATTATTAAAGCTAAAAAATATATGTTTAATAGAGATAGTGAATCACTTTTCTCAGGAAGAGAAAAACATTAAGTATTGGCATGAATTATTAAAGAAATTAGGTCCAGAAGAATCTATATGGGGTATCGCTTCAGATGATACTCACATAGAGAAGGATATAGATAAAGAATGGTTGATGGTTAAAGTTAATAATATTTCTGAAAAGGCATTACATGAAGCATTAAGCAAAGGTTCATTTTACTTAACTCAGGGTCCGAATTTAAATTTTAGTGTAAATAATAGATGTATTGAGATAAAATCTGACCAATTATTAGAATTTAAAATAATAGATGCTAATCATAATATAAGAAAAACTGATGTGGGTACTAATTTATTATATACAGTTACCGGTGATGAGGGATTTATAAGAGTTGAGGGGTTAAATTTAGCTACAGATAAAAAGGTTTGGTCACAGCCATTCTGGCTTCAGAAGAAGTTATAAAGAGCTGAAAAAAATTTGATTAGTGGTTTTATTAATAAATGGCTTACACTTAAGGATTATTGTGAAAATATTTAAGTAATACCTATATAAATTATGTTCATAACAAATAATAGTAATTAGAGGGGTGGGGTTTATGCAAAAAGATATATCAGTTATTATACCAATATACTATGAAGAAGATAATATTATTCCCTTGTATAATAGATTAATTAAAGTTTTACGAGACCAGATGGCTCTCGATTATGAAATAATTTTCATCAATGATGGTAGTAAAGATGATTCTGTAAGTATTATTAAAAATTTAATTTCAAATGATCAATTTATACGTTTAATAGATTTTTCTAGAAATTTTGGTCATCAGATAGCCGTTACTGCAGGTATTGATCAATCAAATGGGAAGGCGGTTGTATTAATAGATGCTGATCTACAAGATCCCCCTGAATTAATAGAAGAAATGTATCAGAAGCATCGTGAAGGTTACGATGTAGTTTATGCTAAAAGAAAGAATCGTATTGGCGAGTCTTTTTTTAAGAAGTTTACAGCGAAGATGTTTTATAAAATATTAAATTTAATAACTGAAATAGATATACCCCTAGATACAGGAGATTTTAGATTAATGAGTTCCAGGGTTGTTGATCAATTAAAAAAGATGCCTGAGAAGAATAGATTTATTAGAGGGATGGTAACATGGATTGGCTTTAAACAGACATATATTGAATATGATAGGGACAAAAGATATAGTGGCGAAACGGGATATTCTTTAATGAAAATGTTAAAATTTTCGATGGATGGTATAACCTCATTTTCCACATTTCCTCTTAAAATTGCTACAATTGTGGGGAGTATTATATCTATAGTCAGCTTTATTTATATACTTAACATAGTATATCTTAAGTTTCTAACAAATAATACTGTGCCAGGTTGGAGTTCGTTAATGGTATCTACTTTATTCTTAGGAGGATTTATACTCCTTACACTTGGCATAATGGGTGAATATATTGCTAGAATATATAAAGAACTTAAAAGACGTCCTCAGTAGATAAATTAAAGATATGTTTGGTTTTGAAGAGGGAATAGAAAATGAAACAAAGGAATAATTTTCAAAAATTAATTAAGTTTTCAATAGTAGGCTTATCTAATACGCTTATATCATATCTGTGTTTTTTAATATTATTTGATTTTTTTAATATAAATTACTTAATATCCAGTATTTTTGCATATATTGCTGGTTTATTGAATAGTTATTTCTGGAATTTGCGTTGGACTTTTAAAGAAGAACATTCAAATAAAATCTTTCTTAAATTTTTAATAGTTAATATTTTATCTATCTTAAGCAAATTGTTATTAATTTACTCTATGGTTGAGTATCTTCATTATAACGAATTGGTAGCTGAATTATTAGCAATGTTATCTGTAATAGTATTAAATTTTATAGGTAATAATTTTTGGACTTTTAGATAGAAGTAAAAATTTCTGGTTTTTAGCTAATAATTTTAAGTATAAATAACGCCCCATATACTAAAACTATAAATGTTATATTTTGATATTAATAACTATAAAGCAAAAAGTATATAGGAGGCATTTATGTTTAATAAAAAGTTGACATCCAAAGTACTCATCTATATTTTTCTAAGCTTCTTCACATTTTTTTTTCTATCTGGCTGTGAAGGTTATCAGCTTGAAGAAATTCAGCCACAGGAGGTAGAGGAAGAACTGAATGAAGTAGGGTCTGGGACCTTTACAGGCTATTCTACTGCAACTGATAATGGATATGCCTGGGCTAAAGTAAAGGTTCAAGGTGATAATATTACAGATGTGCAGTTGATGGAGATCCTTTCTACAGGAAATGAAAAAGACTATGATACATATAAATATGAGCCAGCAGTAAAGGCACGTGAAGAAATGGCGGAGAGGTTTGTAGATGCAGACTCAGCTGAGGTTGATGTCTATACTTCTGCAACTGATAGTAGTGAGAAGTACAAAGAAGCTGTTGCAAGGGCTCTGGATTATTCAAAGATGAATTATAGTAATGCTGTTGAAGATGAAAATACTTATTATGACGGGACGTATCAGGGAAGTTCGGAGAGGACAGAATATGGCTATGCCGTAGCTTTAGTTACTATTAAAGATGATGACATTACTGTTGTAGAAGTAAAAGAAGCAGGTGGAGAAGGGGAATGGAAAGATTTTGATATTTATGAGTGGGAGGCTGCTGTAGAAGCCCATGAAGAGATGCCAGAAAGGTTTGTAGAGGCTGACTCCATAGATGTTGACTTATATACAAATGCCACCCAATCAAGTATTAGATACAAAGAAGCTGTCAGGAATGCCTTAAGGCATGCTAGAAGGAATCCAGAGCAAGATTTAGAATAGTACTTATTTTCCCGTGTGTACTCGGCAAATTTACTTCAAGGGAAACATCTACTTGTAGTTAATTCGGATGAAACATAGTCGAATTTCTACTAGAATAATTATTTTCAAAAATAAATTAGGGGATTTTTTAAAGAGCGGGTAAAAGCTAAGTACTTGCTCTTTTTTTATTTAAGAAAAAAATTGGTAATTATGCAGGATAACTGGGTATTTATAGTGAATATTATAGCGAGTACTAAAAAAATACTGGAATTACATATAACAAAGTAAAAATTTTAGATATAGCATATAGGATAAAGCCGAGTTAAAAAGAATTATTAAAGATTAAATTCTAAATGGGAAAAGGTGTTAAGTGATGAGTACAATTGAGGGCATGTTTGACCCAAAAAGAAGAAAATTAGCAGAAGAGTATAATTATAGTAAGAAAAAATCAAACATAGTGATGACTGTTTTAAATATCCTGTTTTGGTTTGTGTTCTTAGGGTTTTCAATTGAATTAAAGATTCATAGTTTTATAAATACTAGAATAGCTATTTACGAAATTATGATTTTTGTCTATATTTTTAGCTTCTATTTATTATATAGTTTATTTTCATCAACATTGGACTATTTTTTAGAATATAAGCTAAATCGGAAATATAAATTGTCCAATCAAGACAAAAGAGAATGGCTGATAGATGAGCTTAAATCCTTTATTCTAGGAATAGTATTCTTTTATCTTGCTGTAAGGAGTTATCTATACTTATTAAATAATTATCCGGATAGCTGGTGGATATATTATACTGTACTTGCTTCAATTTTTACTGTTCTTATAACTTTTATATTTCCAACTGTATTATTACCAATCTTTTTTAAATTAGAAAGTTATCCTGATTCAGAGATGAAAGAACGCTTACTTGAACTTATAAAAAAAGCAAATGTTAAAATAGATGATATCTATGAGATAAATCTAAGTACTAAGATAAATGCTGCCAACGCAGCAGTAATGGGTATTGGCAGTAGTAGAAAAGTTGTTCTGGGAGATAATCTTAATGACAAGTATAGTTATGATGAGATTGTAACGGTTTTAGCCCATGAGCTTGGTCATCAAGTACATGGAGATATATTTAAGAATATACTGATACAGCCTTTTATGATGCTTATTATTTCATATATTATCTATACTTTCTGGCCTACTATCACTGAATGGTATGGATATTCTAGTTTTAATAGTGTATATACTATACCACTTTTATTAATCTTTGTAAGTACATTGTCCTGGGTTTTATCACCGGTACAGCTATTATTAAGTAGAATAGCTGAAAAAAAGGCTGATTTTTACTCAATTAAATTGACGGGAAAGGCAGACTCTTTCGTTACTGCCCTAGCCAGATTGGCTGATGAAAGCCTTTCACCTCTAAAAGTTAGTTTATATAGAAAGATTTTTAAACAATCTCATCCCCCTATTAAAGAGAGGATAGAGTATATACTTGCTAAGAAAAACAGTTTATCCGATAGCTAACTGCCGCTAAAACCCACACATCGACTTTAGTGGGGCAGCACTGCCCTCTTCTATCTTAAACGCAAGGTTGATACTACTCCAGAGCACTCCAGAGCACTTCTGATTTTGACATTAATGTAGCACCACCAATTTTGACATTAATGTTGCAGTATTACCGAATCGACTTGGGTAAAGCGACACTAAGCTACTACATTCGTTTTTAATGTTGCCATTTAACTGAAGGAATTAAATAGATTCAAATATAAAGGAGATTTTTATATGGATACAATGAGTCTTGCGGAAATAATGGACAGGTCTTTTGATATTTTGAGAAAGTATATCAAAACAATTGTTATATATTCCATTGGTTATGGAATTACTGCCCTAATAGGGTTACTAATTTTACTATTTTTAGCTGGAATTGTAGGGGCTATTATAGCGGTTACTATTGGCGGGGATTTTTTTGCTAACCCTCCTGACATTCTTGTTTTCACTTTTATGATTTTAATAGGTTTTTTGTATTTTGTAATAGTAATGACTATAAGTTCAGGATATCAAGTGGGTATTAGCAAAATAACCAGTCAAGAGTTTTTTGATACAAGGTTTTACGCTGCACAAGTAATCAAAACCGCTTTAAAGTCTATAATTAAAGTGCTGGGCATTGTAATCACTGCATTTTTACTGTCTATTCCCTTTATTTTAATTTTTGGCTTTGTTTTTTACAGGATGTTTCCAATAATCGATAGTATTTTCACAGCAAATGTTTTTGGCTTAGGTGAGGTTATGATAATTATCTTAATGGTAATTTTACTTTTGATTGTAACTTTGTTTATTTTAGCATATACAACTATCTTTATTTTTTCAATACCGGTTATGGTAATAGAACAAAAAACTGTTATTAATAGTATAAAACGTAGTTACGAACTGGTAAAAAATAAATTTTGGAAAATATTTGCCACTATAATTTTATTTGTCTTGATTGTCTATGCGATTAATATATCATTACAGAGTTTTGTCGGTCTTATTACTGGTATCGCTTATTTAATAATGAAGCTTTTAAGTTTGGAGATTAACTATTTTTCCTTTATGACCAGTATTTATCAATATGCAAATGGCCCTTTAGTGTTGATAAACTGGTTGATAATTGGACCTATTAGTTCAATTATGCTTACCCTTTTATATTTCAACCGGCGGTTTGAAAGAGAAGGTTATGATATTATATTAAATGTAATGCGTATACAAGAAAACACGGAAAGGAAGCAATCTAGTGATTCCTCCACAAGATGAATTTGATAGTACTATTAATCGAATATTAGACCATAAAGAATATAGTCATCTACATAATTTCTTTAGAAATTTTATAGATAATCTTACTATGAGAGACTGGATAGTTGAGAGATTAACTAATCTTAATTGGGATATATCTCCTTCAGTCCCGGAGAATCTTTCAACTATCCTTATAATAATAGCCTCTTTAGTTTTAATTGCTATTATTGCTTTAGTAGTTGTAACAATATTACGAGGCTTTGATAAACAGAGCAGGCTTAAAGAAATATTAGGGGAGAAAATTGATGAAACTACAACACCAGGTAGTCTAAGGAGTAAAGCAGATCAGTTAAAGAAACAAGGTGATTATAGACAGGCTATACGCTATGATTTTATTGCACTTTTATTTTTAATGCATGAGCAAACCATTCTATATCTAGATAAAGCTAAAACAAATCTAGAATTAAGCCTACAATTAAAGGAAGCTAATTTCCCTGGGCAGAAGGATTTTAGTGAGCTTATTGCTATCTACAATTCTATCTGGTACGGACATAAGCAATGCCAAAGAGAGATATATGAGAAATGGAATAGTAGAAATAACCAGCTGTGGAATGAGGTAAAAGACTATGAAAAGCAAAAATAGAGAGTTTATAGTACTTGTAATCCTGATTCCTATTATCTTATATGGTGCTTTCTTCATATCTACAAAAATGAATAGTCAGTTTCCAGCTTATTCAGTCTTAAATAAATCCCACTTAGGCACTAGTGTCTTTTATGAGGCATTAATTAACTTAGGATATCCTGTAGAAAGGACAGAAAACCCTGTTCAATCTTTTAGTACCGATAGCATTCAAATTGTAGCAGATGCCAACTTTGGGAGATTTGATATATATAATGATGATCTCAATGAATGGGTGAAAAAGGGTGGCATATTGGTATATCTTACCCCAGCTAAACTCTATTTTAATCTGGATGATCTAATTCCTGAATATAAAGGGGAAATAGAGGTTTATGAAATCGAAGAGGGCTATATTATAGTATCTGATGTAACTGATATTACAAATAAAACCCTTATTAAGGAAACAAATAAGGCATATAAACTACTTGAACTTATAGATGAATATAATTATGATAAACTGTATTTTAATGAAACACACCTATATACTGGGATGAGCAAGATGTCATTATGGGATTTTACGCCACTGGGAGTAAAATTTATTCTATATCAGATATTGATTACTCTATTTGCCTACTTTTACTTTAAAGGAAGGCGCTTTGGTAAGCCAATTCCATATATTGAAGAAAAAGAACGGGTTGAGAATGAGTATTTATATTCTGCTGCCGCACTATATAGACAGGCGGGGTCCTGGGATTTAATCTTGGAGAATTATTATCATGACTTTTTAAAGGAGATTGCCTATTCTGAAGATGATTGGTTGGAATATTGGAAGGGAGAGAACTTGCCTTCACTTAGTACTGCAAAAAAAGTCTATCAGTATATGAATAATAAAGATGAGAATATAAAGGAGAAAGGGGCTATTCAAATTATTAATAGCCTAGAAAAATTAAAATATCATTTACAAAAAAGGAGTGAAAAACATTGGAAAAGGCTGAAAGAATAGATCTTAGCTTATTAATGGAGAAGATAAAACAGGAATTAAAAAAGGTAATTGTTGAGCAGGAAGAATTAATCGAACTTAGCTTAATTACTCTACTTAGTGGAGGTCATATATTGCTAGAAGGTGTACCAGGCTTAGCTAAAACCCTAATGGTCCGTGCGTTATCAAAGACATTAACATTAGACTTTAAGCGAGTACAATTCACCCCAGACTTAATGCCTGCAGATATCACTGGTACTAAAATTTTCAATATGCAGTTAAGGGAATTTGAGTTAAAGAAAGGTCCTATCTTTACTAATTTTTTACTTGGTGATGAAATCAATCGTACTCCACCTAAGACTCAGGCTGGTCTATTAGAAGCAATGGAGGAGAGGGCGGTTACTATTGATGGGGAGTTATATGAACTACCATCAACTTATATGGTTATAGCCACACAAAATCCACTGGAATACGAGGGTACATACCCACTGCCAGAGGCCTTAATAGATCGTTTTTTAATGAAAATTATTATTGATTATCCATCAATTACTGCTGAAGCCGAAGTAGTAAGCCGTCATAATAAAGGGTTTTCCAGTAAAGAGCTGGACAAAAGTGATATACAGGCTGTCTGTACTGCTGAGGATATTCATAATTGCAGAAAGCTGGTACAAGAAGTAGAAGTTGATGATGACTTGATTAATTATATAGTTGAAATAGTTGCTGAAACTAGAAAGAGCGATATAATTGAAATAGGAAGTTCTCCAAGGGGTTCTGTATCCTTATTACAATGTGCCAAATCCTGTGCTGCATATAATGGAAGGGATTATGTTATACCTGAGGATATTAAAAAAATGGCAATACCTACATTACGCCACCGCGTTATTCTAAAACCAGAATTAGAGCTTGAGGGAGTCAAGCCAGAGCAGGTAATAAAAGAGATTCTAAGAAAGATAGAAGTACCTAGGTAAATTGGCAAAAATCTTGTTATGCTAGTTAATAAAATACTATATTTATATTCTCAAGTAAACCTTATTTATAATATGTTTGGGAATATTGATGATGTACATAGAGGTAGTTAGTAAAGGAGGGATTGAATTTGGGTATTAGTAGGCGTTTTGTCTATTTACTATTACTTGGAGTATTATTATTGGCAGTAGCTTTATTATTACAAAATTCCCTGACAATATTTGTTGTCTATAATTTGATTATAATACTGCTTTTAATTATAGATTATTATATTACAGCTGATAATTCATTGATAACAGTTGAACGAACAGGTAGGGAGAAGTTATCAATATATGAGGATGAAGCAATTAGTTTTACACTTTATAATAAAGGTAGATATCGACTAAATCTGGAGCTGAAAGATGAAATACCTGAATATCATTTTAAGATAAAAAGTAAGTTGATGTCAGGAGTCATATTACCCAATGAGAAGAAAGAATTTCAGTATTCTGTTATTCCTCAAAAGCGTGGAGCCTTTACTTTTGGTAATCTACATATAAGATATCTGGGACGATTAAAATTATGTACTAAAACATTTAAAGTAGATTTAGCCAAAGAATATAAGGTTTATCCAAATATAAAAAATCTACAAAAGTATAGATTGAGTATCTGTAATAATCGAATATTTAAAGAAGGAAAGAGGAATTTGAAACTCCTTGGTAATGGGACTTCTTTTGAAAGTTTGCGGGAATATGTATCAGGGGATGATTATAAAAAAATTAATTGGAAGGCAACAGCTAGAATTAATAAGCCGATTATCAATCAGTATCAACCAGAGAAAAATCAACATGTATATATGTTTATTGATACTGGAAGACCAATGAGTTATACAGTAAAAGGTTATAGAAAATTAGATTTAGTTGTTAATACAGCACTTGTCTTGTCAGATGTAATTAATCAAAATGGAGACCAATCTGCAGTATTACTTTTTAATACAGATGTTAACAATATAATTATGCCTGGTAAAGGTCCTGAACACAGGAAGAAGATAATGGAGACCCTATATCATATTGATTATACTAATCATACCTCCAACTATCAGGAAGTCTTTCAATATTTTAAGAAAAAGGAACGACATAGAAGTATAATATTCCTCTTTACAGATTTTGAAACAGAAGAGGAAGCACAAAATATATTAAGGGTATTACCATATATATCAAAAAACAACTTAGTTATTATTATTCTTATAAAAAATGAAAGTGTTGAGGCTATTAGAGAGCAAAAAATTAAGAATAACGAAGACTTATTCAATAAAGGTGTGGCCATTGAACTGAGTAATGAAAGGCAAAAAATAATCAAACTTTTAAATTATAAAGGGATATTTTGTATTGAATGCCCTGCTGAAAAGCTTGAATATACGGCTATAAATAAATATATTGAAGTTAAGAATAAGACATATTTTTAAGATTCGTTCCTGATATAAGGAAGCGAGAAATATATTGCTAATATTATGGCTGTCATGGCAGCAAATAGTAACTTAAGGCCACTATTAATATTTAATGGGGTAAAAAATCCTTCAATTATACCAGCAATGACTAGCATTAACATAACTCCTATTACTAATGATATGGCTTTTTTGGAACCAGCAATAATCGCATCTTTACGGGTATATTCACCAGGGAGTAGTATATTTTTAGCTATAATTAAACCTGCTGCGCCAGAAATAAAGATAGCTGTAAGTTCGATAACACCATGTGGTAGAATAAGGGACCAATAATTGATTGGGTCACCATATATATAAATAAGGGCTGTAAGTCCACCTAACATTGCGCCATTAAGAAATAATACGTAAATTGTACCTAATCCCAGGGTTATTCCAAAGACAAAGGCCCTTAATGATACAGATATATTATTAACCATGATATAACTGGACATCAAAGGATAGTTCCATTCTCCTCCACCTGCTTGACCGTTCTTTATTGTTTCAACCATATTCTCAGGTAGGAAAAGTAGGGCATTTTCAGGATTATAGAGTACCATTATCAGGCTAATAAGAATGCCTAATGCAAAAAAAGCAGTGGATAGGAATATATATGTTTTATAGTCCTTCAGTAGCTGAGGAAAATCAAGAAGAATGTAGTCTAGTAATGATCTTGGTGATACTTTTTTTACAGCATATAGATAACTGTGACACTTCCCTAGTAAATTGTTTAAATAATCTACAGTATTACTATCGGGATAATGTGTCCTGGCATAAGCTAAATGATGGCTACATTGTCTGAATAGAGCAAGGAAACTTTTGACTTCTGGCGATGTTAATTTCTTAATACCTTTTTTATTAATAGTCAGCGCTAAAGTCTCAAGCTTTTGCCAGCTATCTGAATATTTTTTAATAAATTTTTCTTCTTTCAATTTGTCCACCTCGTTATAAAGAATTATATTTTTGACTAACTTATGTCCTAATATACATATAGATGGCATAACTGCGAAAAGATATCTTTGGCGTATAATCATAGATGTTTAACTACGTTTCAATATATTAAGACTTGAACAATCTAGGATAAAATGAATATAAATATTATTAAAGATTGGAGTGATAATTATGAAAACAATTCGTTTAACTACTCCGGAAAATATAGAAATAGAGTATAAATTAGCTGATTTAGGTTCTAGAACAGCAGCAGCAATTATTGACATGGCTATTCAGGCTGTTGTACTTGTACTATTAGGTGTTGCTGTATTGCTTATAAGTATATATAGACCGGATCTATGGGATATTTACTTAGGGTGGATAATTGGTATATCGATTCTTTTATATGCCTTAATAACATATGGTTACTTTATTATTATGGAGCTTAATATGAATGGAATGACTCCAGGTAAAAAGGTTCTAAAACTTAGAACAATAAGAAATAATGGTCAACCGCTAACTTTAAAACACTCTGCCATAAGAAACCTTTTTCGGGTCTTTATAGATATGCTAGGGGTAGGTCCTGTATTGATATTTTTCTCTAAAGAGCATAAGAGAGTTGGTGATTATGCTGCCTCTACTATGGTTGTAGTGGAAGAAAGTAAAAGTAAACCACTTACTTTAGATAGTCTGCATTTAGGTGATAGTTATTATAATTATAAGATTACAAATGATGAAAACCAATTGTTACAGTCCTATTTTCAACGCAAGGATAGTCTAGAAAATCCAACTATAATAAAAGAACATATAAAAAACTATTTCGAAGATAAATTTGAAGAGCAAGGAATTCCCAAAGATTTAGAAAAATTATTAAATAGAATGTGATTTTTCTTGAATAATTATATAAAGATAGTTTCGATAGCTAGGTATCGAAACTATCTTTTGTCTACTAATTTATTTATAATAATAAATTAAGCAGCCTGTACTTCCTTTAAATTCTCATAAAAGTTTGCCATAGAAGTCTGAATATAGGGTAATAACCAAAGGAAGCCTATTCCTAAGGTAAGGGCACTAAGTATTGCCCATCCAAAAAAGCTAAGGTGTAACATAAATAGCTTTCCTTTATAACCCATCATCATTCTCTTACTCTCGTTCAACACTTCTGAAGGAGCCATATCTGGATTATCATTAAGTATGTAATAAATTTGAGAATATCGATATGCAGCAATAATCCCTGGTATGACTAAAAGTAATGACCAGAGGAAGATAAATAATAAGGACAATAAATGTGTAATTAAAGCAGGCTGGAAATTTGAAAATCCGTCAAATAGTTTCTCAAATCTAAATGATTCACCCCGCACAAGACTAATAAAGCAAGCCATTAGTCCTAAAGTTAAAGGACCGGTTATTATAAGGTTTGCTATGAAAGCGGCAAACTCAGGTAAAAAATATGGTATATATCCTACTGCTGCAAAAATAAGGTGGAGTAAAATAGCAGTACCCCATTGACCTTTCAGTTGATTTCTAGACATTTGTCTTAATTCATAGTTGGGTTTTATAAATTGAGTATCCATAATAAAAAAACCTCCTTGGAAATTTTTGGCTAATAATTTAGGAAACTAGCCTTTTTTTAATGTAAATATATTCTAATTTTATTCTATAGCTCTAGCTATAGAATAAGTTCTATATTAAACGACTAAATCCTGCAAAAAGTTTGAAAAAATAGGTAAATGATGAGAAAGGTGTTGTGTAAATTGATAATTATTATTAAGTAAGAGAAGTAACGATAAAACGTTCTCCCCATCTAATAAAATTTCAGTATAAGAAGTAAATATTTTTTTCTTGATTATTGAATTTAAATAAATTACTTTTAAATAATTTAATACATGTATCAACAACTTTTGTATCATATTTTATACTACGATACTTTTTGATTTCAGCCAATGCGTCTTCTATAGATGATTACCTTAGTAATTACTACTATAAACATAGTTTGTATGGAACTGTTCCATACTAGGTGATAGGTAGTAGTTTTTTTGTTTATATTGTTGTAGTGAATCGTACTATTTAGGCAGTTATAGCTGTATTATCTAAATAAAGTTCAAATTAACCTTTATTTTTTTTTACTAAGTATATATAATAATATATAATAGTTATAGTTAATTATAGTTTGTATACATATAACAGAGGTTTATTAGAATTTGTATGATAAAAACAATGAAAGTGAAAGGGTGATTTAAATGGCATTAAAGTCTGATTTAAGTAAAGACAGGCCTGAATTTCCGAAACGTGCAGTAATCACAGCAGGAATGCCTTATGGTAATAAAGAACTTCATTTTGGACATATTGGTGGGGTTTTTATTCATGCCGATTTTTTAGCGCGTTTTTTAAGAGACCGTATCGGCAAAGATAATGTAATCTTTGTTTCAGGAACTGATTGTTATGGTTCACCAATAGTGGAGGATTATCGTCAGTCAGTCAATAATGGTTCTTTTGAGGGTACGATTGAAGAATTTGTTCAATCAAACCACGTATCTCAAAAAGAGGCTTTAGAATTGTATAATATTGCTGCAAATCTTTTTGCTGCTTCCAGTATTGGACAGGCTGCAGAGGTTCACCAGCAGTTTTCTTATGATTTTATTAAGAATTTATATGATAATGGTCATCTTCAAAAAACAACAACATCTCAATTTTATGATCCTGAACATGAGGTATTTCTTAATGGACGTCAGGTAATTGGACAATGTCCCATTGACGGTTGTTCATCGGAAAAGGCTTATGCAGATGAATGTTCATTAGGACACCAGTATATGGAGCGAGATTTGATTAACCCGAAGAGTACCCTGTCGGGTAAGAAACCGGAAATGAAAGACGTAACTAATTGGTATTTTAAGCTGGAGGAATTCCAAGAATTCCTTAGAGAGTGGGTTGAAGATTTAAAGGAAGAACCTGGTGCAAGGCATTTTATGATAAAAAGTATTGAGGAATTTCTGGAACCACCAGTTATTTATGTCAAAAACGAATACCTTGACTTAGTAAACAAAATAGAAGATAAGTTGCCAGATTATACTTTAGAAGAAGATGAGAAGAAGTCATCTTTTCAGCTTGTCTTTGATATACTTGAAGACCGAGAAGAAGCATGTTCTATATTGGCGGAAAATTCCGTTCAGTTCCGTAATGGGAAAACTCTGGTACCATTTAGACTGACCGGTAATATTGAGTGGGGAGTAGATGCTCCTACCCTGGAAGGACTTGATGATTTAACTGTCTGGGTCTGGCCGGAATCTTTATGGGCCCCAATATCTTTTACAAAGACTTATTTGGAAAAACAGAATAAGGATAAGAGTGAATGGAAAGAATGGTGGTGTTCTAAAGACGCTAAGGTTTATCAATTTATTGGTGAAGATAATGTATATTTCTATGGACCTGTAGAAATGGCTATGTTTATGGGACAGCAGGAAGGAAAGCTTTCTGCAAATCCAGCAGATGGCGACCTGCAATTGCCGGATTTAATAGCCAACAACCATCTTCTTTTTCTAGATAAAAAAGCTAGTAGTAGTGGTAAGGTTAAGCCACCTATGGCCAAAGACTTACTTGATTACTACACTGCAGAGCAGTTAAGAGCCCATTTCCTTAGTTTTGGACTCGGTATCAAAAGTGTAGGTTTCAAACCTAAACCATTAAATCCTAAAGGTGGAAGTCATGGTGACCCTGTTCTTAAGGAGGGTAACCTGTTGGCAAATGTATTTAATCATATCGCTCGATCATGCTTCTACACTACTCAAAAATTTAATGATGGCAAACTGCCAGTAGGAGAGGTTAAGCAGGAAATTCTGGATGAAGCAAAAGAAGTTATTCTTGAATACGAAAAAGCAGTGTACAACTATGAGTTTCATCAAGTTATGAGTCTTATGGATAACTACATTCGTAATGCAAATAAATACTGGTCACAGCAATATAAAGAATATAAAGATAAAGATGATGAGAGTATCTTGATGCAATTATTTATAGATGCTACCCATATGGTGCGAACAGCAGCTGTTCTTATGCATCCTGTTGCACCGAAGGGAACAGAGATGATACTTGAATACTTAAATCTTGATGAACCCGAAGATTTCTGGAACTGGGATCGTATTTTTGATACTGTATACGATTTTATTGATAACCCAGAAGAAGAACACGAATTTAAATTACTTGAACGAAGAATGGATTTCTTTGAAAAACATCCAAGTCAGTATAAATAGTATATAAATTATCAGGCAGAGGACTTATCTCTGCCTGATATTATGTTTTTTTTTATAAATTATGAATTCATATCTTATTTAATATTTTTAATCTTAATTAAAAATATTAAATATTTCTTACTCTGATAATAACTAGTCATAAAAAAATAAATCTATATTACTTTAAAGCAATTAAAAGGATTTTCAAACATATTACTTAATTATATAAGGATACCAGAGTTAAATAAAACTAAGATATATAGAGGTGATAGTTTGAATAAAGGACAAACAAACCGTCTGTTAGGATATCCTGATGATGCTCGGTTATTGATTATTAATGCTGATGATTTTGGGATGTGCCATTCAGTTAATGAGGCAATAATTTGTGCATTTGAGAAAGGTATAGTTAGTTCCACAACTTTGATGGTACCATGTCCCTGGGCTAAACACGCCATGCATTTCCTTGCATGCCATCCCGAAGTTTCCTTTGGCGTTCATCTAACGGTTATTTCCGAATGGTTCAATTATCGTTGGGGACCAGTATCTTCTAGAGAAATGGTACCATCTCTATTAGATGAAACGGGATATTTCTTTAACTTTGAAAGAATGTCAGAATTATTAGCTCAAGTAAGATTAGATCAACTTGAAACAGAATTTAGGGCACAAATTGAAATCGTACTGGAAGCTGATCTCAAACCTACTCATTTGGACTGGCATGCTCTTCGTATTGGAGATAGAAAAGACATTCATAACTTGATGTTGAAATTAGCAATAGAATATGGTTTAGCTCTACGGGTTAGAGGACAATCTATGATTGAGAAATTACAAAAAAAAGGATTACCCACCAGTGATTATGACTTTTTAGATAGTTATGTTCTTGATCCATTAGATAAACCGTCAATTTTTAAAAAGATGTTAAGAGACTTACCAAACGGTCTGAGTGAATGGGCAGTTCATCCTGGTTTAGATAGACCCGAACTAAGAACTATAGAAACAGATAATAGATATAGACGCCAGAAGGACTTTGATTTTTTGATTTCTAAAGAGGCAAAAGAAATTGTGAAGCAAGAGCGTATTATTATTTTAGATTATAGCTCTTTACAGGTTAAATGGAGATAGGTTCTTCAATATGATCCTCCAAAAATTTAAAAAAGATCATGTTGATTCGATGAAAAAAAGTACTATGATTACTACAAATAATATTTATTAGATGCCTATAAAATAAAGAAAACCCGGCTCCTTAGAGTCGGGTTAGTTATTTCTGGATATGTAAATGGCTGCCGGATCAGGGTTCGAACCTGAACAACATGATCCAGAATCATGCGTGCTACCATTACACAATCCGGC
>JADQBV010000040.1 GCA_016278415.1 Halanaerobiales bacterium | reverse complement strand
GTTTTACAGATTCCTGTAATAGGATTATCATCCCTTGATATTTTAGCCTACAACCTTAACTTAGCTAAAAACTGGCTAATTCCTATAATTGATGCAAGAAGGGATCGTGTATATACTGCAATCTATAAAAGGTGGGATCAAGATATTATTTCTCAGAAAGTATCTGAGGATAGAGCACTACATATAGAAACACTTATTGAAGAAATTAATACTTTTGACACTAATGGGGTAGTTAATTTTATTGGAAATTCTGAACTTATAAATAGTAATCATTTTAAAGGTGGTAAGATAGAAATCAAGTATTCATCTATTAATAATAGTATTCCCAGAGGGGGAGCTGTTGCAGAATTGGGACAATTTTATTTGAAAAATGGAAAATCAGATAATTATCTAGAATTAATACCAAATTATTTAAAGAAGCCCCAGGCTGAAATCAATTGGCTAAAAAAACACGGTTAGGGTGAAGGTGATGATTAATATATATCCTATGTCTTTGAAGCATTTATCAAGGGTTATGCAAATTGAGCGTGAATCATTTAGTGATCCCTGGTCTTTAACTTCATTTATCAGTGAACTGAGTGATAACACTTATGCTACTTATTTTATTGCAATCTATCAGAATAGAATTGTTGGGTATATTGGGGGCTGGTTAGTTACTGATGAATTACATATTACAAATCTTGCTGTTGACAAAAAATATCGTGGTTTAGGAATAGGGCAGCAATTAATAGATGAAATAATAAAATATTCTAAAAATAGGGGTATTAATCGGGCCACCCTTGAAGTACGTGCATCTAATAATACAGCAATGAATCTTTATAGAAAAAAAGGCTTTACCTCTGTAGGGTATAGACCAAATTATTATACTAATAATAGTGAAGATGCTATGATCATGTGGAAGGAGATTAAAGGTGAAGGCGAAGTTGAAGATGGCGAATAATACAGCTCAAGTAAATAGTAAAAAAAACAAAGATGAAGATATTGTAATTCTAGCAATTGAATCTTCCTGTGATGAGACATCTGCTTCAGTTGTTAAAAATGGATTAGAGGTATTATCAAATGTAGTGGCTTCTCAAATAGATTGGCATAGAAAATATGGTGGTGTAGTACCAGAGATTGCATCAAGAAAACATCTAGAACTGATAAATCCTGTAATAGAGGAAGCCTTATCAGAAGCAGGGTTGGATTTTAGCGATATAGATGCAGTAGCGGCTACTTACGGTCCTGGATTAGTAGGTGGCCTTCTAGTAGGATTGTCAGCCGCAAAAGCCCTGGCCTATACACTAGAGTTACCTTTTATAGGAATTAACCATGTAGCTGGACATATTTATGCTAACTTTATTTCTAATAAAGAGATTGAAGCCCCTGTTGTATGCCTGACTATTTCAGGTGGGCATACAGATCTATTATATTTTAAAGAATTAGGTGAATACGAAATACTAGGTAGAACAAAAGATGATGCAGCTGGTGAGGCATTTGACAAGACGGCTCGAGTACTGGGAATTGGTTATCCAGGTGGTCCTGCAATAGAGAAAATTAGCAAAGAAGGTAATCCAGAGGCTATAGACTTTCCTCGTTCTTTTATTAATGAGGCAAACTATGATTTTAGTTTTAGTGGACTTAAGACTGCAGTTATTAATTATTTGCATAGGAAAAAACAAAGGGGTGAAGAGATTAATAAAGCTGATGTTGCCGCGAGTTTCCAGCAAGCAGTGATAGATGTTATGATTGCCAAGATTATCAGGGCTGTTGAGAATCATCAGGTTAACAGTGTTATATTATCTGGTGGGGTTGCTGCTAATAAAACCCTTGGTAATCAACTTACTAAAGCCTTGAAGACTTATGATTTGCCTTTATATACGCCGAATCTTAGTTTATGTACGGATAATGCTGCCATGATAGGATCAGTTGCTTATTATCAATATATAAAAGGTGAGTTTTCACCTTTAACCTTAAATGCAAAGGCTAATCTTAAGTTGGAATAGTATATAATATAAACTAACAGCTATTAAATATATCTGTCTGTGGAAAAGGGTAAGAGTTTGTTTAGTTGAAAGGAGGACGTAATCTGTGGATTCGAAAGTAAAATATATGATTTTAAAAATGGTACAGAATAACAATATTCTTCCAGTAACATCAGTCTGCAATATGGCATGTCAGTTTTGTAGCCATCGGAACAACCCCCCTGGTCTGGATGTTTATAGTATGGGACATTTAGATATGAGCATAATTGAAGAATTACTGGATTATTTACCTGCAGAAGGTCCTGTTATAATTGGAGAATCAGCTACCAGGATAATTGAAGGTGACCCCATAACACATCCTGACTTTAAAAAAATCATTAGCAAGATAAGGCATAAATACCCTCTAAAGCAAATAAAGATAACAACTAATGGAAGTAGTTTAAGCTATGAAATGATAGATTTTTTGGAAACTAATAACCCGGTAGAACTTAATATTTCACTAAACTGTTCTGGCCCTAATGAAAGGGTTTTTTTAATGGCTGATAAAAATCCAAATA
>JADQBV010000100.1 GCA_016278415.1 Halanaerobiales bacterium | reverse complement strand
TTGATAAATATGCAGAATCGATAATGATAACAACTCAGGAAATGGCTTTAGAACGCAGTCGGATTATTCGAGGGCATTATCTTTTCGCTCAGGCGAACTCCCTTGCAGTGTCAGTTATTGATGCTAAGAACGTTTTAACTGGAAAAGTAAAACTTGATTTTCATAAGACTGTACATATTGATGATGAAATTTGTGCTAGAGCTAAGGTGATAAAAAAGGAGAAATACAAGTATAATGTTAATGTTGAAGCATACAAAGGTGATCAACTTGTTTTTAGTGGAGATTTTATAATGTTTGCTAAAAAGGAGGTAGATTGATGAAGA
Organism: Halanaerobiales bacterium; assembly: GCA_016278415.1. The sequence goes on along the minus strand of JADQBV010000100.1, from coordinate 2,208 downwards.
TTGTACTTGATGCCATGGGTGGAGATCATGCACCTAAGAAAATAATTAAAGGGGCCATCCAGGCCTGTAGTCTTTATAAAGACATAAAAATAGTATTAGTTGGGCCTATAGATGATATAAATCATGAATTAGGAGATAATTATAATAGAGATCAAATAGAAATTGTTAATGCGGAAGAAGTAATTGAAATGAATGAATCACCAACTAAGGCGATTCGTCAAAAGAAAAACTCTTCTATAGTTAAAGGTATGGATTTAGTAAAAAATCAGGCAGACGCCTTCATATCTGCAGGTAATACAGGTGCTGTAATGGCAGCTGGTTTATTTAGATTGGGTCGACTAACAGGTATTAAAAGACCTTCAATATTAATAAACTTTCCCAATGTAAATGGTCAGACTATAGTACTTGATAATGGTGCAAATACAGATACTAAGCCAGAGAATCTATTACAGTTTGCAATAATGGGCCAGATATATGCTAGGGATGTAATGGAAATAGACAATCCTCGTGTTGGGCTTTTAAGTATAGGTGAAGAAAAAGAAAAGGGCAATCACTTAGTTAAAGAATCCTATACTCTTTTTGATAATGATCAACGTTTAAATAATTTTATTGGTAATGTTGAAGGGCGAGATATTTTTAATGGTAATTGTGATATTGTTATATGTGATGGATTTGTAGGGAATATTGTTCTCAAAACAACTGAGGGTGTTGCCTCGTTAATGTTTAAGTTGTTAAAAGATGCTTTTTCTAAAAATATAAGAACAAAACTTGCCTATTTATTATTAAAACCTTATCTTAAAACCCTAAAAGAAAAGACTGATTACCGCCAATATGGTGGTGCACCTTTATTAGGGGTTAATGGTGTGGTAGTTATCAGTCATGGTAGTTCTGATGATATAGCAATTATGAATGCCATTAAAGTGGCAAGAGATACAGTTAATAATAATGTTGTAAAAGCAATAGAAAGTGAAATCAATAAGGATGGTGAATAAAAATGGGTAGAAAAGCTACAATAACTGGACTGGGAAAATATGTCCCACCTAAGGTATTAACAAATAAAGATTTGGAAAAGATAGTGGATACAAATGATGAATGGATTACCAGTAGAACTGGTATAAAAGAAAGACATATTGTTGAAGATGATGTAAGCACATCGGATATAGCCTATGAGGCTGCACTAGAGGCCCTAGAAGATTCAGGTCTAAATGCAGAAGATATTGATTTAATAATTGTTGCTACAGTTACTCCAGATATGTCATTTCCGGCAACAGCATGTCTTATTCAAGAGAGAATTGGTGCAAATAAAGCTGCTGCTTTTGATCTGGAGGCAGGGTGTTCGGGCTTTGTATATGGTCTTAGTGTTGCGGCACAGTTTATTGAAACAGGCGTTTATCAAAATGCCCTTGTTATTGGTGCTGAGACCCTTTCTAAGATAACAGATTGGGAGGATCGAGGTACCTGTGTACTATTCGGCGATGGTGCTGGAGCTGCTATTTTACAGGCAACAGAAAAGGGAGGCATGTTAGCCTTTGACCTTGGTGCTGATGGTTCTGGTGGTAAAAGTCTTTATCTCCCTGCAGGTGGTTCTCTAAAACCATCTAGTACACAATCTATTGAAGAAAAAGAACATTATATAAAGATGGAAGGAAACCAAGTATTTAAATTTGCTGTAAAAATAATGGGTCAGGCATCAGTTAATGTACTTGAAAAAGCAGGAATAAATCCTAAAGATGTTGATTTATTAGTACCACATCAAGCAAATACTAGAATAATTAATGCGGCAGCAAATAGACTTAATCTCGGGGAAGACAAAGTTTTTATTAACTTACCGAAGTATGGAAATACATCCAGTGCATCTATTCCAATTGCCCTTTATGAGGCACGTGAAAGTGGTTTAGTTAAAGATGGAAATACTATTGTTTTAGTTGCTTTTGGTGCTGGTTTAACATGGGCTTCTACTGTTATAGAATGGAATGAGGGTGCATAATATATGATTTTAGAAAATACACTAACAGAACTATTAGATATAAAATATCCTATAATCCAGGGAGGAATGGCCTGGGTTGCTACTGGTGAACTTGCTGCTGCAGTTAGTAAAGCTGGTGGTTTAGGAGTAATTGGCTCAGGAAATGCCCCGGCAGATGTGATAAGGCAGGAAATAAAAAAGGTAAAAGAGGAAACAGATAAGCCTTTTGCTGTAAATATTAT
>JADQBV010000272.1 GCA_016278415.1 Halanaerobiales bacterium | reverse complement strand
TGATTTTTCTTACAAATAAGAGACTATATACATTAACAATTGGGTTAACGAATTTTATTGATGAAGCAGGCTTCTCACAGGATCATTTGATTATGGCAGGGGCAACGGTGGCCTTAATTCCCATGCTAGTAACCTTTTTGATAGGACAGAAGTATATAATACAGGGAATAACTGCTGGTAGTGTGAAAGGCTAGAATGGGAGGAGAGGTTTATGAAATATTACTTAGAACCTGAAAAGCAAATACCGATAAAGGAAGAGGTAGATGTACTGGTTGTAGGTGGTGGACCAGCTGGGTTTTCCGCTGCCTATAATGCAGCCAGACAGGGAGTAAGAACTATGCTGGTTGAGCAATCTGGTAATTTAGGCGGAGTCGCTACAACAGGTCTTATGAGCCACTGGACAGGTAATACCAGGGGTGGTTTTTATGAAGAATTGCTGGATCGTTCTCAAGATATTAATGATAAAGAAGTAGATTCGAATAATACCTTAAGGGATAATGAGCGTGGAGTAAATAAAAGGCAGATTATTAATCCTGAAAAGCTAAAAAAAGTAATGTTAGATATGCTGGATGAAGTGGGAGTCGAGTTACAGCTTTATACATTTGCTAGTGCTGCTATTAAGGAAGGCAGTAGGCTTATTGGTGTAATCACAGAGAGTAAATCAGGTAGAGAGGCTATTATAGCTAAGAACATTATAGATGCATCAGGTGATGGAGATATTGCAGCAAAGGCAGGGGCTAAATATGTAAAGGGTCGGGAAAGTGATGGCAAGATGCAGCCTATGACCCTGATGTTTAAGGTGGCTGGTGTAGATACAGAAAGAGTAGAATATGTAGGGGGATTTGAAGATTCTTATGAGATTGAGGCAGGGGACCTGCAAACGGTAGCAAGTAATGAACTACCTTCTCCAGCAGGTCATGTATTAATCTATCCCACAACTATTCCAGGGGTAGTAACATTAAATATGACTAATTGTACTGAGGTGGATGGTACAAAAGCAGAAGATCTAACTAAGGCAGAAAAGGTCTGCAGGAGTCAAATGACCCCTATACTGGATTTCCTTAAAAAACACCTTCCAGGTTTTGAAAATAGTTTTATTATAAGTAGTGCTTCTATAATAGGTGTACGGGAAACGAGACATTTTGTAGGTGAGTACTGTTTGACAGAGCAGGATATTTTAACTGCCCGGGTTTTTGATGACTGGGTTGTTTCAAAAGCCCACTTCAATTTTGATGTTCATAATATAAATGGGAGTGGTCTTGATGAGACAGGTGCACAGAAACACTTTTCTCAAACAGAAGGCTATACTATACCATATAGGTGTTTTTTGCCTGAAAAAATTGATAACCTATTATTAGTTGGTCGAAATATATCAGGTACACATCTAGCTCATTCTAATTTTCGGGTTATGCCAATTTGTGTCAATATGGGGCAGGCTGTAGGTATAGCAGCAGCTATAGCTATTAAAGAGGGAATTAAGCCACGGGATGTAAAGCCAGCTAAAATTCAGGATGAGTTGAAAAGACAAGGAGTAAGTCTTTAAGGGCTTTTGCAAAGGGATGTAAGTAATTATTGTATGTGGACAAAAAAATTCAAAAAAGAGGATAAAAATTATGGAAAAGAGAAAACATGAGGTAGACTTTTGTATTATAGGTGGTGGATTGGCCGGAATGTCAGCTGCTATAGCTGCTGCCCGCCGTGGTGTAAGGGTTTTATTAATGCAAGACCGTCCAGTATTAGGGGGAAATGCATCATCTGAAGTGAGAATGTGGGTATGTGGTGCACATGGAGATTATAATCGAGAGACAGGGATTATTGAAGAGATTCTTCTGGAAAACCTATACCGGAATCAGAGAAAAAATTGGTCTTTATGGGATAGTATTTTATATGAAAAGGTTAAGTTTGAAGAGAATATTACGCTTTTACTAAATTGTTCCTGTAATGATGTAATTATGGATGGTAATCAAATAAAGGCAGTGAAGGGTTGGCAGTTAACTACAGAGACCTGGCATACAGTTGAAGCTAAGCTATTTGCTGACTGCTCTGGTGATAGTATTTTAGCTCCTTTGACAGGGGCTGAATATAGAATGGGTAGAGAGGCCAGTTCTGAATTTAATGAATCTATTGAGCCTGAGCAGGCAGATGATAAGACTATGGGTATGAGTTGTTTGATACAGGTAAGAGAGACTGATAAACCCCAAACATTTATAGTACCTGATTGGGCATACACTTATAAAACCGATGATGATTTACCTAATCGCGGTCATGATATCCTGGATACCAACTTCTGGTGGATTGAGGTTGGCGGTGAACAGGACACAATTGCTGATACAGAAGAACTTCGGGATGAGCTGTTGAAGATTGCTTTTGGTGTCTGGGATCACATCAAAAACCAGGGAGACCATGGGGCTGAAAACTGGCAGTTGGAATGGATGGGCTTTCTACCTGGGAAACGTGAAAGTAGAAGATATGTAGGTGATCATATTATTACTCAGAATGATGTCAGGGCTGAAGGTCGTTTTGAAGACCTGGTA
>JADQBV010000359.1 GCA_016278415.1 Halanaerobiales bacterium | reverse complement strand
ATAAATCCCCTTGACTATCAAACTTTAAAACACGATTATTCCCAGTGTCTGCAATAAATATATTGCCTTTTTTAGTTGCAAAGACACCTTCAGGTTGTTTAAAACCATCTTTACTGCCTTTATTTTCAAACTTATTAATCTGCCTTATTAATTCCCACTCCTGATTAAAAATAAGGAGTCTATTATTACCAGTATCAAGTAAATAAATTGTATTATCATGACCGATAAATAAGTCCTGAGGATTTTTTAATTTATCAACACCTAACATTGAACTGTGTATAGTATTTGCAGGCACATATGCCTGGGGTGCTTCATTTACTTGAGCCCAAAAATCATAAGTATAACTATTATATGGTACGGCATTAACTTCATGAATATTGATTTGCAATAAAGCGAGTAACAGGAACATTATTATTATTAATCTTTTATTAAATATCATTTTTTTCTTAACCTGCAACTTTAATCACCCCACCCCTTCTCTTCTCTTATTAATCGATACCTGAAGTACCCATAGTCTCTACAATCCTACTCTGATTAATTATAAATACAGTTATTGGAATCATCATCATCAATAGGATTATTGCTGCTCCTACCCCAGCCCTGGCCATACCACCAGTTACTATTTGATCCAAAGCCTGGGGTAAAGGCTTTAATTGTTCTGCAAATATAAATAATCTTCCCTGATTAACCTTCCAAAGGTCTTGAAAAAGCAATATTATCATTGTTAACCAGGCAGGCTTAACAATAGGCATAACTATCTTCCAAAAAATTTTAAATTCTCCTGCTCCATCAATTCTGGCCGCTTCCAGTAAAGAATCAGGAATCATAGAATCCATAAATTTCTTCATCAAGAACAATCCCAATGAGGTTCCCCAGGCTGGGATAATAATTGACCAATACGTATTAATCCAACCAAGACGGGAGAGTATTATATAGTTTGGAATATTTGTGACCTGTTTAGCAAACATAAGTGATAGTACAACCATTCCAAAAAATACTTTTGATCCAGGGAATTTCCCCTTTGATACTCCATAGGCAGCAAGTGATGCGAAAATAACATTTCCGGTAACACCAAGACCTACTATAAAAAGTGAATTAAAGAAATACCGTGAAATAGGTATCCATGATTTCGACATCATAACTACCAGGTCTTTAAAATTATTTAAAGTCGGATTTCTCACAAAAAATTGTGGTGGAAAAATAAAGAATTCATTGAGTGGCTTAAAGGCATTCATTATATTCAAAACTATAGGCATAGCTGTAAAAGCAGCACCTAAAGCCAATAAAGCAAAAATGAATATATCTCCACCAAGAGAACGAGAAATCTTCTTTTTTCTAAGCTTAAGTTTCATCTCTATCCCCCCTTATTCTCCTACTTTATCAAGTAGTCTTTGGATTATTCTCTGAGTTAAAACCATAGTGAAAAACAATACAACAGCCATCGATGATGCATAACCCATCTCAAAACGAGTATTACCATAGTCATTCAAATGTTGTACAATAGTGTGAACAGCATAATCAGTACTGGGAAATCCTACCAACTGTGTTATTTGTGAAGCTGCAGCAAAAGACTGAGTTATTGCTATAATAGCTCCAAACATCAAATAACCCCTCATAGCCGGTAAAGTAATATACCATAATTCCTGCCAGCGATTTTTTATACCATCAATAGCAGCCGCTTCATATAGGTTTTTGTCAATACCCTGTAAGCCGGCTATAAATACTAAAAAGCTTGTTCCCAGACTCATCCATAATACTACCAGTATAACAACCGGCATCATAGTAGCTGGATTTATTAACCATTGGATAGGTTGTTTAATAATTCCCCAATATAACAAAAAGGAATTTACATATCCATAGGCATCTCCACTAAAAATAATCTTCCAGACAACAAAAGCAGTTCCCGAAATGGTTGGAGCATAAAAAAGCAGAGTAAGGAATGCCCTTAATTTTGGCTGTAATTCATTAATTAACCAGGCAAAGATAAAACAGGCAAAATAACTTAAAGGACCAGTAATTGCAGCAAAAATAAAGGTGTTTTTAATAGCGATCAAGAAAACATCATCTCTTAAAAATAACCGTATATAATTATGAAATCCCACCCATTTTGCCGGTTCCAACATATTAAAATAAGTAAAACTAAATATAATCGCTATCAGCACTGGTAATATAGTAAACATGAAAAAGAGTATTCCAAATGGTGCAATAAACAAATACCATACCCTTTTCTCTTTTATCTCTTGACTTAATTTTTTTAATCTTATTTTTAAACCTATATTATTATTAGTTATAGCTGGACGCATAGCTTACTTTTCACTCCCTCATTTATAATGTTAGAAAGACAGATATACATATAGTTCCAATAATACATATAGTTCCAATAATATATCTGATCCCTAACAACAATTTTGATCTCAACTAATGTTACTAAAATTCTCAGGGTCTAATCTTTAGGTCATACTTTGGACTTCTACAAGTGAAGTTAGATAATTAACTCAAACTTCGCAGGTAAATTTTACGCATAAAGCCTGGTTAACCAT
>JADQBV010000354.1 GCA_016278415.1 Halanaerobiales bacterium | reverse complement strand
TTTGGCACTATATTGTCACCTTATTGTCATTTAAAGTTATCTTGAATGTGTTATAATATTAATATCAAAAGTTTTTGGATTTCAGGTTAATTAAAAAAATATAAATTCTTCCCCAATTTTCTTAGGAATAGGGGAAAGAGCAATGCTCTCTTCATAAAAGATAGAGGCATTGCTTTTTTTATGCTAAAATTTACTGTTAATAAAAAGCAGTAAATTTACTAATTAATCACTAGTTTCATTAATATAATTTAATGAGACGGAATAATTACCACAAGAGGGTGTTAATTATGAAAGTAGTTTGTGCATTTAAACTTCCAGACGGTACAGTAACTGAAACAATGACTGCTGACGAGATCAATGAAAAAATCAAAAAGTATAACTTGCAAACTAATGATATTAAAAATATGTTTTATAATTACATTAAGATACTTATGGAAGTTACCTATGATGTAAAAATTGATATTAAATCTTAATTTATAAAATTTATTGCTATAAATATCATCCCTTATATAAAAATAAATCGGACAAGTATTAATGAAAAATAAAACACTTTTTAAAAACTGGGGGGTTAGAATGAAGGATAATATAATTGTATTTATGTTTGATGATGAACAATTAGTAGTTAAAAAAATATCTAAAGATATATCTATTCCCTTAAAGGGATCTATTGCAACAAAATCAAATCTAACAGCTAATTTATCAATTAAAAAATCTGATGACATGTTTTATATGAGCATTAGTCCCACAACCAGAACTGTCTTAGAAGCCATCTATAACGGTGGTAATGATAACAGGTGGAATCATTACGGAGATATATTAAAATATGAAAAACGCAAAAGTAAATATAAAATAACTATAATTTCTTTAAAACCTTCAGATATCTACCAATTAACATCAGAAACTGCTGATGTATAATGGGTAAAATTACAGAACTAACAGATCCCAAGAATGAAATTGCTACTATAACCTTAAAAGAGCTCGCAGATTACAGAGGAGTACAATTTAGAAATGGAAGCACAAAAAAATTATATTCTGATTTAAAAAAAGAAGTTTTATGTTTAGCCAGTCTTAAAGTAACTATGCTTTGGAAAAATAAAAATAATAAAGACTATATTACTTTTGGAAAAGAGATACCAGATAATCTAATTAATATTGTAGATATAGAAACCAGTAAAAATGGAAGAGTTAACACCTCATTTAGCTTTAGATGTGGCCAGGCATTAACATATTTTCTTGCCTCAGATACAATTAGATGGGTGGGTAAATATAGCAAAAAGCTTTTAGGATTAAATCCTGTGAATGATGCCTTCACAAAAAAGTTAGGAACCTATTGTATTCTATTAGGAATAATTTCAAGGAAATATGGCCAAAAGGCTACTGCAACCCCCAAGACAATATTGAGTTTTTGTGGTGAAAGTCCAGACAATAGAAATCCAGGAAGAACAGTTGATAAATTTATTGATTCATTTAATAAACTAAATAAACTTGGAATTATAAAAAATATACCTGAACTGGAACCTGAGAATAGAGTTAAGGGATATTTTAATAAATGGTTAGATAAAGCTATCGAAATAAGACTCTCTAACAGTATATTTACAGTTCAAAATAACAATATTCCTGAGAGTACACAAGTAAATAAAAATAACAAATTATTAGAAAGGCCTGAACAAATAAGTAATAAACCAAAATTTATTTCTCAACTTAGGAATAAATACAATATTTCGCAAGAAGAATTAGCTCAGACATTACATATAAGTAGGCAATCTTTATCTCAATATGAAAGAGGCAAACGTCCCCTTCCTGAAAAAATCAAATGTGATATCCTTGACATCTTTAATGAAATTAATAATTATAAACAATAAGACTAATTCTCTTCTTCTTTTATATCTGAAGACTTAGCTACATAAGTAATTATCAACATTAATCAAACATATTAATAAACATGTCTCCTTAAAATAATTTTTGCTAAAATTGGCTAATTAACAATTGCCATATTACTTGTATATTACTACTTTGTATGGTTACGTAGATAGCACTATTGAAAAAGGAGGGGAAATCATTTGAAAAAAGCAGCACTATATGCCAGGGTCTCTTCAAAGGAACAAGCTGAAGAAGGAGTATCCATTCCGGCCCAGATTAAACAATTAAAACAATATGCAGTTGAAAATGGTTTTAAAATCACTCATGAATATGTTGACCGGGGTGAATCAGCCAGAACAGCTGATAGACCTGAATTTCAAAAGATGATTACACTTGCAAAACAAAAGACTAAACCTTTTAATGCAATCTTAATTCATAAGACTGATAGATTTGCAAGAAATCGTGAAGATAGCATAATTTATAAATCTCTCTTGAGGAAACAATGTGGAATTGATGTTATAAGTATTACTGAAAAATTTGATGATAGCCCTCAAGGTAAAATGCTAGAAGGAATCATGGAAGTTGTAGCAGAATTTTATAGTGCTAATCTTGCAAAAGAAGTTATGAAAGCCGCGGGGCAAGACGGCCAAGGTCCGCGCCGATGGCACGCTGGTGGCCGAGGA
>JADQBV010000071.1 GCA_016278415.1 Halanaerobiales bacterium | reverse complement strand
CACCTGAGCAGATGAAGATGTTTTTAACAAGAATAGGTTTTAATTCAAAGGCTATAATCACTGGAGATATTACTCAGGTGGATTTGCCCAATAATAAAAAGTCTGGTTTGAATATAGTTCAGTCAATATTGAATGGTATAGATGGTATTGATTTTATGTACTTGACAAATCAGGATGTTGTAAGACACAAACTTGTTAAAGATATAATAAAGGCCTATGAAAAGTATGAAAGTAGGAGTTAGTTATGCTAAATATGTTAAATAAGGCAAAGAAATGGTGGAATAGTATCTTTAAAAAAGAAATTCCTATAAGTCCTGAGAATAAAAGGATTTTTTGGGGGATTTCATTTGTTATTGCAGTTTCTTTAGTCTTAACTATAGATTTCATACCAAACAATATTAATCTTAATGTTGGACAAGTAAGTAAAATTGATATTGTAGCACCTCGTAATGCTACTTTTATTGATAAAGAGAAGACTGAAGAGAGAAGGAACATTGCTGAACAGTCTGTACGTAGGGTATATGAAGAGGATGTTAATGTCAATGATAGTGTTAAAGAGAGAATTGCTAATTTCTTTAGTGATATAAAGGATGTAAAAGATAAGATAAAAGAAGCCAGTACTGCTAGTGAAGAACAGCAAAGTAGTGTTAAAGACCAAGGAGAAAACACCGGCATAGATCAGCAGAATAATGCTGCTAATCTCCAAAACAGTAATAACAATCAGCAAATTCAAGCAGAGAAGCAGCATCAAAATATTAACACATATACTGAAAATTTAGTACAGAATGTAAAACAAGAGTATCAAGAAATTAGTCTTGAAACAATAAATATACTAATTAAGACACCTGTTGATATTATTGATCAATTGGAAATAGAGGCTTACAATATACTTGATAATCTTTATGAGAATAGATTTACTCCTGAAGACATACCTGAAATACGGGATGAACTGGCTCAAGAGGCTATGACTCTTGATTTTAAAAGGGAATATAGGTTAGCCCTTGCAAATATACTTGAGTCGACAGTAAAACCAAATATGACATTTAATGAAGAGGCTACGAGAAGAAATCAGGAAGAAGCAAGGAAAGAAGTCTCCCCGGTGACACATACGGTGAAAAGGGATGAGATGATTGTACGTAGTGGAGACATAGTAACAGAAAATGATATTATGGTATTAGAGGCATTGGGGTTACAAAAACCTAGGGTTAATTATTTATCTATCCTTGGGATAATTACAATAATAATAACATTGTTAAGCCTGGCAAGCATATATTTGTACAAATATGAGAAAGATATCTGGAACAATAACCGAAAGTTACTTTTTCTTGAATTAATGGTATTAATTATTCTAGTGCTTGCTAAGATTATTGATATTATACCTACATCTGCTGTAAGCCACTTCTATCTTCCATACCTGGTACCTATAGCAATAGCTTCAATACTAATTACAGTATTAATAGGAACAGAGGTTGCTGTTACAGCTACTGTTTTTATAAGTTTTCTAGTAGCATTAGTTTTTACTAATGATTATAATGTTGCTATTTTAGGGTTTGTTAGTGGATTAGTAGGTGTTTTTAGTGTATCAAAGCTAAGTCAACGAAATGACATGGTGAAAGCAGGCTTTAATGTTAGTGCTGTTCTTGTCTTCCTTGTTATTGGGCTTAGGTTTATTAATCCTATAGGGAGTTGGTGGACAGTAATTGGTCATATTTCTATGGCTATTGCTAATGGTGTAATTGTGGCTATACTAGCCAATGGCTTATTACCATATCTAGAGAATCTATTTGGATTAACTTCATCGGTTAAATTACTTGAACTGTCTAATCCAAGTCAGCCTTTACTAAGTAAAATGGTCTTTGAGGCACCAGGTACATATAATCACTGCCTGGTAGTAGCAAACTTAGCAGAAACTGCTGCTAATAACATTGGAGCAGATTCCTTGTTGGCAAGGGTAGGGTCATACTACCATGATATTGGGAAAATGAAGCGTCCTTATTTCTTTATTGAGAATCACATGGGACGGGAAAACCCACATGATAAATTGTCGCCAAACCTTAGTGCCTTAATAATTAAGTCACATGTTAAAGACGGTGTTGAACTAGCCAAAGAATATAAACTTCCAACACTAATTATTGATATTATAAAACAACACCATGGTACTAATTTGATATCATTTTTCTATCAGGAGGCACTTAAAGAAAGCAAACATGATAGTGTAGAAGAAAGCGATTTTCGATACGAGGGACCCAAGCCACAGTCAAAAGAGGCAGCAATAATAATGTTAGCGGATATAACAGAGGCAGCTGTAAGATCTAAGAATTTTACTAAGGCTAATCATAATAGAATTGAAGGACTTGTTCGAGAATTGATTAAAGATAAATTAATAGAAGGTCAATTGGATGAATCAGATTTAACTTTAAGTGATTTAGACATTATTGCAGAGAGTTTTGTGAAAGTATTGACTGGAATTTATCATCAAAGAATAGAATACCCGGAAAACATATTAAAAGAGATGAAAAGAGCTGATAAAAGTGATAAAGATC
>JADQBV010000322.1 GCA_016278415.1 Halanaerobiales bacterium | reverse complement strand
TAGTTTTTAGGCTTTCCTGTAAACTTACATTATCTCTTTCATTAATAATCCCTGAAATAATTAAGGCTGCTTTAAATAATACAAATGATGCATCAGGATTTCTAAAATCCAATAGTTCTTTTTTGTTAATGTATGTTTGATGTAATTCCAGGTCCCTACTAATACACTCAATAACCTTGTTCCCAATTACCTTTATAGTAACTTTAATAGGAAGTTTCCCATTTAAAGAGACTGCTGCATTTATGACAGTTCCTCCATTTTCTAAACAGTATGGGGGAGTATCTGAAAACTCTCCACCTAGATTTACCCTGGCAGCAGACTGGAGTACTAACTTTTTATGTATGAACTTATTTTCATCATTACTGCTAATATCATTATTAAAAAATAGTCTATTTAAACATTCAAATGCTTTATCTTCCAGGGAAGTAAAAGTATATAATTTCGTTTCAAGACTAATATCATGAATAAGTTGTGCCAAAGCCCGGTATATTCTCATCTTATTAAAGTAATTGTTTTCCTCTTCTACTAGTTTAAGAACAATATTAATTCTTTCAGTTAACCGATTTATACTATTGGCGATTTCTTTACCAACGAGTTTATACCATTTACCATCTATTATAGAGTGAATAAACCGTTTAGATCTAATCCAATCTTCAACCATCAGTTGCTGGTTTATCATATATTCAGGGTCTGCTAAATAACAACTTTCATTCATTGATATTTTTTTTGCCTTTTTCCATTTACTTAAATTATCTCCTTCTATTTTTTGGGGTTCCTGTAAGTAGAGAGCGATTTCTAAACTTTCTTCTCTGGTTGAACATACAGGATAAATTCTTGCATCCCATAAAGTTCTTGATACCTCTTTGTTCCACACATCCTCTGCTTTAAGATTAAAACAGTTAAGGAAAACTGACCAGGATTTATTCATTAAAGTGCTGTTTTCCTTCTCTTTTGGATTATCATAAACACCATATATTAAAGTTACATAGTAGATATCCCTCTTATGCATTGCTAAGGGAACTTGCTGTATGACTAAATTCCTCTTTAGCATAAAATTAAATTTAGTATAGAGATTCGATATTATTGAATTTTGCCCTATCTCACTGCAACAGTCCAGAAAACTATTTTCAATAATTACACCTTCTCCTATTTGCACTCCTTTCCCGAGATAACTCTGTATAACAGAGCACTTTCCGGGGACTTTATCCTCAATAAAATTAATCACTTTATTTTCCCATGACAAAAAATAATTCCTTGATATATTTTTAAATATTCCCTGAAACTCTCCGGTTGTACCACAGTGAATAAATTCGGCTGGTGATAGACACTCTATATACATTTGATCATCATTAAATATTTCCCGGATCTGCCGCCTAATTTTGCTTAATTCTGAGTTGTTTCCGTTTTTCTTTATTATGTATTTGTCTAAATCGGCTTGACAGGTAAATACAGGCAAAAAGTCAGAATAAAAATTTAAGGTAATGTCATTATCAATTAAACTATTCCACCTAGTTTGGTCTAGTTTTCTGTCTCTGCTGACTAACTGAATCATTTTAGAAGCAATCTCCGGATCTATCCATATTAGCCCAGTATCTATATAAACCATTCCCTGCTCATCTATTGCTTCCCATTTCCTTAAAGTATCTATAGAAGCTTTATGTAGAAATTTTTTAACTTGATAATCTTGACCCCGAACAAATACTCCATGTCTTGTTCCGATATAGGCAGATTCCTTCATGCTTAATCCAATAATACCTTTGTGGTTAAAATTTAATTGATTGTAATTGAAAATTGGCAGAATATCTCCACAAGAGATTATTATACCTTCTGCCATTCTTTCAGGGAGACCACTTAAAGCTATAAGCAACTCATCAAATAGTGAAGAAGTTCTGCCGTCAGGCAGTTCCCTTGGTATATTTGCAAATAATTTACCCAGGATAGAGCGCTGTGGTATTCTCCTGCTATTACCCCCTGAATGAATAATTAAAATGCGTTTTCCTTTGAAAATATTGCTTGTGTTTCCGGTCAGGTTTTTTGATGCATGATACAACGCAAAAACAGTTGATAATCCACTGCCAAGCAATTTATCACCTGGATCAGGAATTACTAGAAATTGTGATTGCCGAGGTAAAAATCCAAATTCCTTTCTGATATTAATCTGTAAACGGTAAGCCTCAGCCTGTTTTTCATTTGTTGCTGTTATAATAATTATGTCCCAGTTTTTTTTATCTAAATTTCTTTGATAAAGCCTTTGATTTTCCATATAACACTGTTCTAAAAAATGAGTGTTGTCTTTATTCATTATTTTCATCCTCAACTATACATTTTTTATACAAAAAAATCTATAAACTACATCAAATGCTCACCTGAAGCCATTCCTTTGGAACAACATCGCCAGTATTAACAAAATCATAATTAAACCATTTTGCAGGAGCTATTACTTTTTTCTTACCATTTTTATTTAACCAGGCCCCCCACCAACTAAAAGTACTATTAGCAATTATGTTGTGCTTGCAAAGACTCATTAACTGCATATCTCTGTAGC
>JADQBV010000301.1 GCA_016278415.1 Halanaerobiales bacterium | reverse complement strand
AAACACCCTCTGGATATCCACCCCAGAGACGGATAATAACTACAATCAACCCTGCCGCAATTCCGAAAATCCAACGACCTTTCTTCGTAACTGGTGATGTAACCATATCAGTAGCCATATAAAAAGCCCCTAACAATAGTCCACCGGATAACAAATGAAAAATAGGATCCCTACCGGATATCAGACTTAATAAAAAGACTGTTCCCAGCATTCCTGTCGGTATCCTCCAGCTAATAATTCCTTTGTATAATAAGTAAGTCGCTCCAATCAATAAGGCCAGCGCAGAGGTTTCTCCCATAGACCCACCTATATTACCAATAAATAGATCCCAATAAGAAGTTCCTACACCCTGCATTTTCATTAGATTCAATGGAGTAGCAGAGGAAATACCATCCACCTTCCAAGTAGTCATTAAGACCGGATAAGCAGACAACAGAAAAGCCCTACCTACCAAAGCAGGATTGAAAGGGTTGTGTCCCAGACCACCGAAGACCTGTTTCCCCAGACCTACTGCCACAACACTGCCAATAAAAGCAGTCCAGAGCGGTAAATTAGCAGGCAGAGTTAAACCTAACAATAAACCTGTAATTACTGCACTTCCATCTTTAATAGATACTTCTTTCTTTCTTAGCCTTTGAAAAACATATTCAGTCAATATTGCACCTATAATACTGATCAGCAGTACCAGAAAAGCCTCTGAGCCAAAATAATATACTGCAGCAAATATTGCTGGTATCAGTGATAAAATTACAGTCCACATTATCTGACTTACAGAAGTATTATCCTTTATATGAGGTGAGGATGTTACAATTAATTGCCTATGGTGATGCAAATTACTTCACTCCTTTCTGGCTCATCTGTTCTGCCTGTAGTTGTGACTTTCCTACTCTGATATACTCCAGGAGAGGTCTTTTGGCAGGACAAATATATGAACATGAGCCGCATTCTATACAGTTCATTAAATCATACTCATCTAATTGGTTTAAATCATTAAGTTTAGAGAAACTAGCTAACTGTAGTGGTAATAAAAATACCGGACAGACATCTACACAGCGGGCACATTTAATACAGGGCTGAGGCGAGAATTTTTCAATCTCATCTTCAGTCTGAATAAGTAATCCCGAAGTACCTTTTAAAGAAGGGATATCTAACATAGGTTGCGACATCCCCATCATCGGTCCACCAGTGATGACTTTTGCTGCTTTATCCAGCATACCGCCTGCCTCTGCTATTAACTCACTAAGTGGTGTTCCAATTCTATAGACTATATTACAGGGTTCTTTTATACCTGAACCAGTAATTGTAATCGCCCTCTCTACAAGGGGAATCCCTCTCAGTACTGCATCATGAACAGCAACTGCTGTTGAAACATTATTAACCACCACACCTACATCAAGGGGCAACCCCCCGGCTGGTACCTCTCGTTCTAGAAGGGCAGCAATCATCATCTTCTCTCCACCCTGAGGATATTTCGTATTTAAAATTTTAATATCTATTTCCATTTCAGCAGCAGTTGCACTATTCATTGCCTTGATAGCTTCAGGCTTATTGTCCTCAATAGCAATTATACCTTTGCTGGCTCCAGAAGCTTTCATAAGTATTTTCAGGCCTAATACAACTTCCTGGGCTTTTTCTATCATAATCCTATAGTCGACTGTTAAATATGGTTCGCATTCTGCTCCATTAAGGATTAAATAATATACTTCTTTACCTTCAGGTACAGATAGCTTAACATGTGTTGGAAACATCGCTCCACCCAGGCCAACAATCCCTGCCTCTCTAATAATTTCTCTTATCTCAGCAGGACTTAATTCAGTCAATTGTCTACCTCTAGCAAAACTCTCTACTGGTTCATCAATATCATCTGCCTCAATAATAATAGAATCTACTTTTTGCCCGGATGGTGTTAGTACCTTTTCAATTCCCTTTACTACTCCTGAGACTGAGGCATGAATTGGTGCAGAAACAAAGCTGTCTGAATCAGCAACCTTTTGTCCGAGTTTAACATGTTCTCCCACTTCTACAATGGGTGAACAGGGAGCACCAATATGCTGCTGTACTGGTATAATAACTTTATCCGGTCTTTTAGCTTGACGTAAACTTTTATCACTTGTTGGTTCTTTATGATAATCAGGATGAATCCCCTGTCTAAAAGTATATCTTGAATACATTTAAGTCACCTTCTCTGTTATTATAAACTTACATTTCCCAAAAATCCTACTTACTAGATTATAACTGACGAAATATAAATTACCTGTTAGATTTGCTTTTTTAGAATCAGTAATAAATTCAAGATAACATAGATCTAAGAAAGTTAACTCGAATATTGGGCCTTATTTTTATTTCTTCGATTATTTCTTCGATTATTTCTCTGATCGCTTAATGGTTCTGCAAAAAACATCCTACCTGAATTTTTCTGTAAGATACTGGTAATTAAAACATCCATCTTCTGCCCTATATGATATCTACCATGTTCAACAACTACCATAGTTCCATCTTCAAGATAGGCAATACCCTGATCCCTATCCTGCCCCTCTTTTATAACCTTCACCC
>JADQBV010000171.1 GCA_016278415.1 Halanaerobiales bacterium | reverse complement strand
AGAAGATATTCATAAACACCATAAGATGACTGCTACCCCGGAAGAGTCAGCAGCAATGGCTGTTAACAATGGTTGTGATTTAAACTGTGGTAATATATTTGAAAGTTTAAAAAAGGCAATTGTGGAAGGATTAATTACAGAGGATACAGTAAATAAAGCTGTCAAACGTCTTTTACGAACTAGGTTCAAACTGGGTATGTTTGATCCTGAAGAATTAGTACCTTTTAACCAGATCCCTTACTATGTAAATGATAGTGAAGAACACAGGCAAAAGGCTTTAGAAACGGCTAGGGAATCTATGGTACTGTTGAAAAACAAAGATGATTTATTACCTTTGGATCAAAATAATCTTAAAAATATAGCAGTTATAGGCCCAAATGCAGATAGTAAAGAGGTCCTCTTAGCTAATTATTTTGGACTTCCATCAAGGCATACAACTATATTAGAAGGTATTCAAAATGCTGTAAATGAAGATTCCAGAATATATTACGCTGAGGGATGTAATTTATCTGGTAACTCAACAGCTGGTTTTGCTGAAGCTTTAACCATTGCTGAAATTTCAGATGTTATTGTGGTTTGTCTGGGCTTATCTTCCGAATTAGAAGGTGAGGAAGGAGCTGTTGCTAATTCCGATGGTGGTGGTGATAAAATTGATCTTAAATTACCAGGAATGCAAGAGGAATTGTTAAAAACTATCAGTATCTTGAATAAACCCACTGTTCTAATCCTTCTTAATGGAAGTCCACTTGAACTTAATTGGGCTGATGATAATGTACCAGCTATACTGGAAGCCTGGTACCCCGGGGAAGAAGGCGGTAGAGCAGTTGCTGATGTTTTGTTTGGTGATTATAATCCCGGTGGGAGACTACCTATCACTTTTGTTAGGTCTATGGATCAATTACCACCATTTAGAGACTATAGTATGAAAAACCGAACATACCGTTATCTTAAAGAAAAACCCTTATATCCTTTTGGCTATGGGCTTAGTTATACAGAGTTTGATTATAATAATCTTAATATAAGTAATAATTTGCTATCTACTGATGCTGATGAGGAGATTTTAGTATCAGTGGTAGTTGAGAATATAGGAAACAGAAGTGGTGATGAAGTTGTTCAGTTATATTTAAGTAATCTAGATGCGCCAACTATAGTACCCAGGTGGGAGTTGAAAAGATTTAAACGTATCCATTTAATCCCTGGAGAAAAAACTACAGTAGAATTTAAGTTGTGTAGACGAGAATTTGCTTTTATCGATAATCAGGGTAAATGTATTCTAGAAGCAGGGTTGTTTAAAGTGTATGTTGGTGGCCAACAGCCAGATAAAAGGAGTGCTGAACTCACTGGTAATACTATTCTGGAAACAGAAGTAGAAGTTACTGGTAAAAAATTGGAAATAGAGTATTAGTTAATAATAAAGTAGAATACAAAAAGGCTGTTAAGAAGGATTTAGTTTTATTGTATAATTTCTTAATAGAGAGGATATGACTTAGTAATATGAAGTTAATAAAGAATGTAAAGATAATATTTAAAGATGGAATAGAAGATGGTTCTATTTTATTTTCCGAAAAAATAGAAAACATTATTTTACATAAACCAGGTTTTGAACAGGAAAGTTATAATAATAAAATTATGAAAACTAATGGAAAATTAGATGTTATTAATGGTGAAGGTTATTATCTCTCACCTGGATTTATTGATATTCATTTTCATGGCACTGCAGGATTTGATACCATGGATGGCAGTCAAGATTCTTTAAGAAAAATAAAGGAAACCGTTATAAAAAGCGGTGTTACATCTTTTTTGGCTACTACTATGACAATGTCCATAGATAAAATTAGACAAGCCTTAGCTGCTATTACGGAGACAGTAGCTAATGAAGGTATGTCACAAGGAGCAAGGGTAATAGGTTGTCATTTAGAAGGTCCTTTTATTAATAAAGATTATAAAGGGGCACAGGCTGCAGAAAATATAGTTTCCCCAGAGAAGGGTTTAATAGACGAATATGCAGATATAATAAAATTAGCAACTGTTGCTCCTGATATTGAAGGTGCGGAAGACTTAATAAAATATATAAAGGAAAAAAACATAGTTATATCTGCTGGGCATACTGGTGCTTCGTATGATAATATGATGGATGCCCGTAAATGGGGAATAACACATATAACTCATTTATTTAATGCTATGACCAAACTCCACCATCGTGAACCAGGTATAATCGGGGCTGCCTTAACAACAGATATGAGCTGTGAAGTAATTGCTGATTTTATACACATCCATCCAGCAGTTTTAAAAATAGTTCTTGCAGCCAAAGACCTGGATAAAATTATATTAATTACAGACCAAATGATGGCTGGTTTTCTGGGAGATGGTGAGTATGAACTTGGGGGACAAAAGGTTATTGTTAAAGATGGTGCTGCACGTCTGGAAAATGGACAATTAGCCAGTAGTGTATTAACAATGGACCAGGCTGTAAGAAACATAAGGGAAATTAGTGAATTGAAAATACATGAAATTATTAATATGGCAACATATAATCCTGCATTTCTCCTAGGGTTAGAAGAAGAAATT
>JADQBV010000009.1 GCA_016278415.1 Halanaerobiales bacterium | reverse complement strand
TGCCCTGAGGTAGAGGTTTATTCTTTAGTTGGTGATGGTAGTTATTTGATGCTTCATTCTGAGCTAATTACTAGTATTCAAGAGAATAAAAAAATAAATGTTATTCTCTTTGATAATATGGGATTTGGCTGTATTAATAACTTACAAATGTCTCAAGGTATAGATAGTTTTGCAACTGAGTTTAGATATCGTAATCCAGAAAGTGGTCAATTAGATGGTAAATATATTAATATTGACTATGCTGCAAGTGCTGCTGGCTATGGTGTCAAGACATACCGTGTGACTACAGTTGAAGAACTACAGCAAGCCGTTGAAGATGCCAAAAAGTCAGAGATTTCTACCTTGATTGATGTCAAGATTTTACCCAAAACAATGACTCATGGATATGATTCATGGTGGAGGGTTGGTATAGCTGAAGTCTCTGAAAAAGAGGACATTCAGCAGGCCTATCAGGAAATGAGAAAAGAAATTGAAAAAGCAAGAAAGTATTAGCTGGGAGATGACGATGTATGAAAATGAATGAAGATGTAAAATTGGCCATAGCTCCAATAGCCTGGACCAATGATGATATGCCTGAATTGGGTAAGGAAAATACCTTTGAACAGTGTGTCAGCGAAATGGCCCTGGCTGGTTATACTGGCAGTGAGGTCGGTAATAAGTATCCAGATGATCCAAATGAATTAAAGTCAGCTCTAGATTTACGGGGTCTTACTATCTGTAATGCCTGGTTTAGTGCTTATTTGACTACCGAACCACTGGGAAAAACAGTAGAAAGGTTTATAAAAAAATGTGAATTTTTGACTAAAGTAGGTGCTAAAGTTATTGGTGTTGCGGAACAGGGTCATAGTATTCAGGGTATTATGGATCTTCCGGTATTAAATAATAAACCCCAATTTACTGATCAGGAATGGACTAGATTAACTGAGGGTTTAAATGAATTAGGGAGATTAGCCGGTGAACGGGGGATGACACTTACCTATCACCATCATATGGGTACCGGAGTTCAGACTTTAGAAGAAATCGATCGGTTAATGAATAATACAGATTCAGAATCAGTATCACTCTTATTTGACTCTGGCCATGCCTATTTTGCTGGAATAAACCCAGAAAAACTACTTAAGAAATATTTTGAAAGAATAAAACATGTTCACCTGAAAGATATTAGGGGTAGTGTTTTAGAACAGGTAAAAGAAGAAGAACTGAGTTTTCTGCAGGCTGTCAAGACCGGTGTGTTTACCGTTCCTGGAGATGGTGTGATTGATTTTGATGCTATATTTAAGGTGTTAGCAGAAAACAATTATAAAGGCTGGATGGTTGTTGAAGCTGAGCAGGACCCGGCTGAGGCTAACCCATTGAAATATGCCAAAATGGCCAGGGGGTATATACGTCAAAAGACAGGTTTATAAAAAAATTTAGATTTTTGAAATTTATTTAGTTAACTAGTAATATGATTAGGCCTATAAGAAATTTAGTAAAGAAAATTAAATAAACTTTTATGTTGAGGTGATTATTATGGTAGACAAATTAAAGTTAGGTATTATTGGAGTCGGGAGAATAGGTAAGATTCATGCTGAAAATATTACTAAGAATATTTCTCAGGCAGAAGTAGTAGCCGTTTCTGATGTACGTTTGGATGGTGTAAAGGAATGGGCGAGTGGTCTAGGTATAGATAATGTCTATAGTGACTATAAAGAGATTATTGAAGATTCTAAAATAGATGCTATTTTGGTCTGCTCTTCTACTGATACCCATGCTGAAATTAGTATTGAAGCAGCCCGGGCAGGAAAGCATATCTTCTGTGAGAAACCTATTGATTTTAATCTGGATAGAATAAAAGCTGTTATTAACGAGGTAGATAAAGCAGGGGTTAAATTCCAGGTTGGTTTTAATAGAAGGTTTGATCACAATTTTAGTAAAGTTAAAGATACTGTGGAAAAAGGTTTAATTGGTGCCCCTCATATTATCAAGATTACTTCCCGGGATCCGGAAGCCCCTCCTATAGAGTATGTCAAGGTATCAGGGGGTATCTTTCTGGATATGACTATCCATGATTTCGATATGGTGAGATATCTTTCTGGTAGTGAAGTAGAAGAGGTATATGTAAATGGGGCTGTATTGATTAATGAAGAGATAGGTAAAGCTGGTGATATTGATACTGCAGTTATTAGCTTGAAATTAGCAAATGGAGCGGTAGCTGTTATCGATAACAGCCGACAGGCTGTTTATGGTTATGATCAAAGGGCAGAGGTATTTGGCTCAAAGGGAAAAGTACAGGTAGAAAATGACCTGGATACAACTGCTTCTATTGCTACAAGTGAAGGAGTAGTATCTGGTAAGCCAAAATATTTCTTTTTAGAGAGATATACTGATTCCTTTATAACTGAAATGGAGTCATTTGTCTCTGCAGTTCTTAATGATGAAGATGTAGCAGTTTCCGCTGAAGATGGTCTAAAACCCGTCCTTATTGGATTGGCTGCTCAGAAGTCTTATCAGGAAAATAGACCTGTTAAGATAAGTGAAGTTGAGAAATAAGGTTTTGTCTCCATAGTATTATTCAGTTATACAGAAAAA
>JADQBV010000065.1 GCA_016278415.1 Halanaerobiales bacterium | reverse complement strand
TGAGTAATCTTGATGGTATTGAGCCACCTGTCCGGAAAAAGTGAGCCACTATTCCATTACAAAATGAACCAAGTTCCGATAAAATATGAGCCATTAATCTAAAATTCCTTTATAATGTATTTATACATCATAACTGATGTAACTACATTTTAAAGGAGGTCATAAATATGACCAATTATCGTGAAATCCTTCGGCTCAAAAGCCTAGGATTTAGTCAACGGAACATAGCACTAACCTGCCCTTGTTCCAGAAATACCGTCTCAAAAGTCCTGAAAAGAGCCGAAGAACTTAATGTTTCCTGGCCGTTTTCTGAAGAACAGACTAATGCGGTATTAGAAACTATGTTTTACCCAAAGGATGGCAGAAGCACCAGCAAGAAAAGATTGCCTGACTATGCCTACATCCAAAAAGAACTGCTCAAACATGGAGTTTCCAAGAAACTTTTATGGACAGAATACATGGAGGAATGTCGTCTCAATGACGAAGAACCCCTTATGTACTCTCAGTTCTGCTACTACATCCAACAGGATGAACAAAAACGCCGTGCGACAATGCACATCAAAAGAAAGCCTGGCGAACAGATTGAAGTTGATTGGGCAGGTGATCCCGCATATATCATAGATCCTGACACTGGTGAAATCATTGAAGCCCATCTCTTTGTTGGCGTAATGACCTACAGTCAATATACTTTTGTAGAAGCATTTATTAATGAAAAACAGCAGGCATGGATCACTGCTCATATTCACATGTATCAATACTTTGGTGGAGTTGCTAAGATTCTTGTATCCGATAATTGCAAAACAGCTGTAGTACACAACGGTGGCTGGTATAATCAGCAGGTTAATACTGTCTATCATGAGATGGCCGAGCATTATGGTACTGCTATTATTCCAGCCAGAGTCAGAAAACCTAAAGATAAGCCTAATGTAGAAAGTTCTGTTGGTAATATATCAACTTGGATTACTGCAGCATTGCGTAATGAACAGTTCTTTTCATTATCAGAATTAAATCAAGCCATTAGGGAGAAACTCGAAGCTTTTAATGCCCGTCTATTTCAAAAGAAAGAGGGCAGCCGATCAAGTCTCTTCCGTGACGAAGAACTGCCATTACTGGCACCTTTACCTGCTACCCCTTATGAACTGGCGGTATGGAAACAAGCCACCGTTCAGTTTAATTATCACATATCTTTGAATGGAATGCTATACTCAATTCCATATGAATATATTAAACGCAAAGTAGATGTTAGAATAACAGATTTTACAATTGAAGTTTTCTATAATCATCACCGTATTGCATCACATCGCAGACTTTATGGCCGTAAAGGGCAGTATAGTACAATAGTAGAACATATGCCGGAAGACCACCAGAAGTATCTGGAGTGGAACGGTGATCGATTCCGTAAATGGGCTGAACGAATAGGAATAAATGTATATCAGGTAGTAGATGCAATACTTACCTCCAAACGTGTAGAACAACAGGCTTATAGAAGCTGTATGGGGCTATTGAAACTGGCTGACAAGTATTCTATCAAAAGACTTGAAACCGCCTGTAAAAAGGCCTTAACTTATACAGCTTCACCCAGCTACAAGAGTATCAAGAATATACTTTCTACTGGGCAGGATAAGTCCGAGCTGGAAAAAACAAGCCAGGAAACTACACACAATCAGCATGGTATCACTAGAGGTGCTAGATATTATGGAGGTAAAAACATATGACAAATCAGAGTACAATTGATAAATTAATTGAAATGCGTCTATCAGCAATGTCAGAGGCATTTCGTAATCAGATAAATGACCCTAAAATGAAAGAAGTTCCTTTTGAAGATCGTTTTGGTATGATGGTAGATATCGAATACAGCAACAGAAAAAACAAACGATTAAAAAGACTAATTAAGAATGCTGAGTTGGATCAACCAGATGCTAGCATAATGGATATAGATTATCTGTCTGGTCGCAAACTAAACAGGGAACTGATAAAAAGACTTGCTACCTGTGAATATATCCTGGAACATCGTAATATCTTCATTACTGGTGCAACAGGCAGTGGCAAAACATATATGGCCTGTGCTTTTGGTATGGAAGCATGTAAACAACACTATACTGTAAAGTATGTCAGACTCCCAGACCTTCTCCTTGACCTGGAGATGGCAAGGAATGAAGGAACATACAGAAAAGTAATGAAAAAATATGCTAATCTTGTACTTCTAGTAATTGATGAATGGTTATTACTAAAACCAACTGAAAATGAACGAAAGGACATCTTTGAGTTGCTTCAGCTTAGAAGAAAAAAGTCCTCCACCATTTTTTGCTCTCAGTACAGACCAGATGGCTGGTATGAGCAATTAACTGGTGATGATGGCCCACTGGCTGATGCCATTTTGGATCGAATTATGCATGATGCATATAAGGTTAATATCGAAAACATTGATCCTTCAAAGGATATTTCAATGAGAGAAGTATATGGTTTAGATAAATCACTCAGTGAATAACTGATAGTGAATATGGTGGCTCAGCAGTTCCGGACAGGTGGCTCTCTCTTTTCCGGTTCTGCGGCTCCATCAAAGCGGAATATTCA
>JADQBV010000067.1 GCA_016278415.1 Halanaerobiales bacterium | reverse complement strand
CAGGTAATATATAATTACTTATCCGAGAGGGGGGTAAGGGAGTGGGGATAGAAAAATATACAACTTCAGAGGCAGCAAAAATACTTAATGTGGCGCCATCTACTTTGAGATATTGGGAATCGGAATTAGGAAATATTTTAAATATATCACGAAATGAAAATGGTTATAGACAATACTCAGATCAAAACATTAAAAAATTACAAGAAATCAAAGCATACCTATATGAACAAAAATATTCAATTAAACAGGTACGTGAAATTCTCAATATGGAAGAAAGCAAACAAGATATAGCTGCCACTATAGTTGGTAATTCAGATCCCAAATTAAATAGTCTAGTAGATGCTTTGTTGGACAAGTTCGATAATATTGAAGAGGGAATTAGTGAATTAAAAGATGGTCAAAATCATCTAAAGGAAGAATACTTACAGGCTGTAAAATTGCTAAGCATTACTCAAGAAAGAAGAGATCGAGAATTAGTCAAAGAAATACGTCGCAGACTCAGTGATAAGAAAGACAAAAATACTAGTTTACTACAAAAATTACTACCTTGGGGTCATAAAAATGAATAAAAAAGGAATTAAGCTCCCTAAATTTCGGGGGCCTAATTTTTTGTATAATATTTTACTTATATTATTTTATACATAGATATTTTGCTTATATTATTTATTAATTAATTATCTAATACAGCTATTTAGAACTTGATAGTACGATTTGGGACTTACATATTGCAAATTATTATAAATCATTAAATATATAATTATTTTTTCTTTTGAAAATAGCTACAGTATAGAGTTAATACACAATTTTGGCAATCAGGATTCTGGGCCTTACAAACCCGTCGTCCGTGAAAAATAAGCCAGTGATGCATGTCTGACCATTTCTTTTCTGGTACTTCTTCCATCAACTGTTCTTCAACTTGATAAACTTTATCACTTTTTACAATACCAAGACGATTAGCAACCCTAAAAACATGAGTATCTACTGCTATAGCATTTTTATTAAAGGCACAAGATAAAACAACATTAGCTGTCTTTCTACCAACACCAGGTAATTTCATAAGGTCTTTTCTATTATCGGGGATTTCACCATTAAAATCTTCTAATAGAATTTTACTAGTTTTAATAATATATTTACTTTTATTTCTATACAAACCAATACTATTAATTTCTTTTTGCAGTATTTCTTCTTCTAACTGATGAAAGTCCTCCGGCTTATTATACTTCATAAAAAGAGATGCAGTAACTTTATTAACCTGTTTATCAGTTGTTTGAGCTGATAAAATAGTTGCTATTAGTAATTCAAAAGAAGTGGTATAAATTAGTTCTGTCTCGGCTTCAGGATATTCTTTATCTAATAATTCCATTATCTTTCTTGTATTTGTAGAAGTCATAAATAATAGTCCTTTCTTTTTAAAGATATTTTTAATCTTAGTTTTCGATAAGATATCAATTAATAGTAATTCATTATAGAGAAATATATATCTAGAACAAAAATGTAAATAACAAATATATATTTATAGTAGCTTATAAAAACATGATTACATACAAACTTTACGATATTGCAATCTAAAGATTTAATTAGGTTTAAAAACTAGTAATTATCTATCATAAGGACAAAGATAATTTGGCACCGCAAAAGGCTCTAATCAGAAAAAGCACTGCCCCCAATAAACTCTTTTAATATTGAAACTCTAGGAATATCCTCTTCCTCTATCTGTAGAAAACACTCCAATAAATCTAATAAACGTTCTGCCTGATAATAAATGCTTTCCTCTGGTGAAATATTTTTTAATAAAGGTACAGCATATTTCTTTAATACCGAAAGTTCATAAATCAAAGCAGAATTGAACATTACATCAGCGTTTTCTTGAAATGGAAAAATATTTATCTCTTCACCCCGCCTTACTCCAGGCCACCAATCTAAAGTAATAGCTGCAGAACGATTCCGGAAATAATGGTCTCTAACAATTCTTCTAATTAGTCGTGCATCTGTTGTTGGAATTCTATTATGACGATCAATGTTTATTTGTGTAAGGGCACTAATATATATTTTAAACTTAGTATCTTCTGGGATAATAGCTGTAAGCCTTTCATTAAGACTATGTATACCCTCAATGATAATTGGTTGTTCTTCATTTAACTGTAAAAAATCACCTCGATATTCCCTTTTTCCAGTATGAAAGTTGAATGTTGGTAGTTCAACCCCTTTACCCTGTAATAACGCAATTAAATGTTCATTTAGTAATTCTAAATCGATTGCCTCAATTGCCTCATAATCATAATTACCTTCTTCATCTAAAGGTGTATCCTCTCTATTTAGAAAATAATTATCGGTAGAAATTGATACTGGTCTTATTCCATTTACCCTTAACTGAATTGATAATCTCTGAGCAAATGTAGTTTTTCCAGAAGATGATGGTCCTGCTATTAATATTACCCTGCTTTTATCTATTCTATCAGTAATAGTATCAGCAATATTGGCAATCTTTTTTTCATGGAATGCCTCATTAACACGAATTAAATCGTGATATTGATTGTTTTTTACAATTTTATTTAAATCACTTACATTTGATACAC
>JADQBV010000117.1 GCA_016278415.1 Halanaerobiales bacterium | reverse complement strand
TTCACAGAAACTTGTAGATACAGCAATATTTATTGCTAGCAAAGGTCTGTAAGATAAGCATAATCTAAGAGTATAGGAATTTCCTTTTTGATAACCGCATTTTCAGATATTATCTCACTCACAGAAAAGTGTTAATTCCCAGTTTCTTCATTAATCAAGAAGTAACAAATCAAACTCACTTCATTGCATTTCGTTCAGACAAGATTTGTTGACCAACTTCTTTCTTTCAGTCGAAACTGGAACACTTTTAATGTTCCTTCGATTAATATCTGAAAATGCTAGCATAATAAAAGTTGCGAAGCATTAATTTAAGTTCTATATTTAGATAGAACACACTGGATTTTGAATCCAGCGCGTTTAAATTAAAGTAAACTCGATACATTAGTCTAGAAGTAAATTATCTAGTGTTAATGTATTAGGAATAAGTGTTAATAGTAGTAGGTAGGAAGAAAGACTAATATTCTTTACAGATTAATGAGTACTGTCTTATTTCTTACCTGCTGCTATCTTAAAAATGCATATAATATAAGTTTAAATTTACATAAATCCATTTGGAGGTGTTATTGTGAAAAAAACCTTAAAAGATCTTGAATTTAAAGGCAAGAACGCCCTGGTAAGGGTTGATTTTAATGTACCACTTGAAAATGGGAATATTACTGATGATACTAGAATTCAGGCTGCTTTGCCTACAATTAAGTATTTAATTGAAGAGGGTGCCCGGGTTATTTTAATGTCACATCTAGGACGTCCTAAGGGTAAGGTTGTTGAGGATTTGAGACTAGACACTGTTGCTGAAAGATTGGCAGATTTAATAGGAAAAGAAGTTAGTAAAGTTGATGACTGTATTGGTAAAGAAGTCCAGGAAGCAGTTGACAATTTAAAAGATGGAGATGTATTGGTATTAGAAAATACCCGTTTCCATGCAGGGGAAAAGAAGAATGACCCTGACTTTGCAGAGCAACTGGCAAGTATTGCAGATGTTTTTGTAAGTGATGCCTTTGGTGCAGCTCACCGTGCTCATGCTTCTACTGTTGGTGTTACTGATTATCTTCCTTCTGTGGCAGGCTTTTTGATGCAAAGGGAATTAAATATCCTGGGAGAGGTTATGGATAAGCCAGAACACCCTTTTGTTGCAATTATGGGTGGTGCTAAAGTCTCTGACAAAATAGATGTGATTCGCAACCTGATGGGTCAAGTGGATTATCTACTAGTAGGTGGAGGAATAGCCAATACCTTTAT
Source organism: Halanaerobiales bacterium (assembly GCA_016278415.1). The sequence continues at coordinate 1,342 of JADQBV010000117.1, read as the reverse complement.
TAGAGCTAAGGGATATGAAACTGGTAAATCCCTTGTAGAAGAAGATAAGCTAGATCTTGCTAAAGAGATACTTAAAGAGGCAGAAGATAAGGGTGTAAACCTGGTATTGCCTATAGATGTTGTAGTAGCAGACGATTTCAGTAATGACGCTAATAATAAAGTTGTAGCAATTGATGATATTCCTGCAGACTGGGAATCACTAGATAGTGGTGGAACAAAAACTATTGAATTATACTCTGACATTATCAAAAATGCTAAGACTGTCATCTGGAATGGTCCACTTGGTGTATTTGAAATGGATACATTTGCAGTAGGTACTAATGCTGTAGCACAGGCCCTGGCTGATTCTGATGCTAAGACAATAATTGGTGGTGGAGATTCTGCCGCAGCTATTAAAAAAGCAGGTTTAGAAGATAAGATGACCCATATTTCTACTGGTGGTGGTGCTTCATTGATGTTCTTTGAAGGGAAAGCATTACCTGGTGTAGAAGCACTGGATGATCTTAAATAAGTGTTTGATTTAACTGTTTGATATATATAAATCTGAGATAATATAGATAAAGATGGTTTTATTTTTATGAAAGTTTTTATTAAGTTAAAGTTTATTTAATAAATCTATCAGCTAATTATCCCTTGTTTTGTTCAGGATATATATATCTGTGATGATTAGCTGCTAGAAAAATTTGGAGGGATATTATGCGTAAACCGTTTATTGCTGGTAACTGGAAGATGAATAAAACAGTTAGTGAAGCAGAAGAACTGGTTACTGCTCTTAAAGATAAAGTAGCTGGAATTAGTGAAGTTGAAATAGCAGTTTGTCCAACGGCTGTTAATCTTGTACCTATAAATAATATTATTGCTGATAGTAATATACAGCTTGGTGCACAGAATATGTACTGGGAAGAGTCAGGTGCATATACTGGTGAATTGGCCGGGCCTATGATTAAAGAGGTCGGTGCAAGTTATGTTATATTAGGCCATTCAGAACGCCGTGAATATTTCAATGAGACTGATGAAGAGGTAAATAAGAAAGCAAAAGCTGCTTTTGCCTATGGTCTTAAACCAATTATTTGTGTTGGTGAAACCTTAGAAGAGCGTGAAGCTGGAAAGACTATAGATAAGGTAAAAAGACAGATTAAAGCTGATTTAGCTGGGCTTACTGCTGAGCAAGTTGTTGAAGCTGTAGTAGCCTATGAACCTATCTGGGCTATTGGTACAGGTAAAACAGCTACTGCTGAAGATGCCAATGATGTAATTAAGACTATCAGGGATATAGTTAGAGAAGACTTCCCTGAAGCAGCAGATAAGCTTAGAATACAATATGGTGGTAGTGTTAAACCAG
>JADQBV010000082.1 GCA_016278415.1 Halanaerobiales bacterium | reverse complement strand
ATGATAAAGTTCTGGAAGGTGATGTATTGATAGTTATGGGGCAGAATGATGATCTAGATAAATTAAAGCATTTATAAACTATATTAAATTAAGTATATATTAAAATTGTTAAAGTGTAAGTATAGATTAGTAGAAATTGAGACCGCTTAGGTCTCTTTTTCTTTGCATAATAACTGCTTTAATGGTAGAATATTAATGATAAGTATTGTTAAAAAATTTAAGTGACATAAAATGAAACTTTATTTTATTATGCGAAAGAGTATTATACGAAAGACTGTATTATGAGAAAGACTATATTAAGGTAAAAACATGAGTATTTAAGATAAAAACAATTAAATATACAATAAGTTATCTACTTCTTAAGTGTATTTAATATATGATATAGGAGGCGAAAGTATATGAAAAAAAATGATAATAATATAGGCAATATAAGTGAAAAACACAAGATGACTGAAAAAGTCAAAAAATATTTCATTATTACATATGGTTGTCAAATGAATGTCCATGATTCTGAGAAACTGGCAGGTATGTTGGAAGAAATGGAATACCATCAAACTGGTGAAATTGAAGATGCTGATATTATTTTATTTAATACCTGTACTATTAGAGAGAATGCTGATCTTAAGGTATATGGGAAAATTGGATCATTAAAACAACTAAAAGAAGAAAAACCTGAGTTGATTATTGGTGTAGGTGGCTGTATGATGCAATCAGAAGAGGCTGTACAGCAGTTATATGAGAAATATCCACAGGTTGATTTAATTTTTGGTACACATAATATTCATCATGTCCCTGAATTGATTGAGAGGATTGAAACGGAAAGAAGTCGCATTGTCGAAGTATGGAATGAGGAAGAGGGGTTAATTCCTGATCTTCCATCTGCTCGTGAAGATGATTTTAAGGCCTGGGTTTCTATCATTCAGGGTTGTAATAATTTTTGTACTTACTGTATAGTACCATATGTACGTGGAAGAGAGAGAAGTCGTCTCTTAGTGGATATTAAGAATGAAGTAGAAAGGCTTGTCAAGCAAGGAATAAAGGAGATTACTCTTTTAGGTCAGAATGTTAATTCTTACGGTAAAGATTTAGATGATAATCTTGATTTTGCGGATCTTTTATTAGAGCTTGATAAAATCGAGGGCCTTTCCCGTATTAGATATATGACTTCACACCCACGGGATTTTTCTAGAAAATTAATAGATGTAGTAAAGAGTTCTGATAGTGTCTGTGAAAATTTTCATCTCCCAATACAGTCAGGTTGTACAAGCATACTTAAAAAGATGAATAGAGGATATGACAAGGAAAAATATATAGAGTTAGTTAATAATATTAGAAATGAATTGTCTGCTGCCTCTATAACAACAGATATAATCGTTGGTTTTCCAGGGGAGACCGAGATAGAATTTAGAGAAACACTAGATTTAGTTGAAGAACTTCGTTTTGATGGTGCTTTTACTTTTATTTATTCTCAAAGGACAGGTACTCCTGCCGCTAAAATGGGTGAACAGATTCCTGAAGAAATTAAAAAAGAAAGGCTTAATAGGTTGATGAAATTACAAAATAAAATAAGCCTGGAAAACAATCAAAAGGAAATTGCTAAGACACTTGAAGTTCTAATTGAAGGTGAAAGTAAAACTAATTCTGAGATGTATATGGGTAGAGATAGAAAGAATAAATTAGTAATAGTGCCTAAGGAAGAAGGACTAGTAGGAAAGATAGTAAATGTTAAGGTAAATAAGGTACAAAGCTTTACTCTTTTTGGAGAGGTGGTTTAGTTGAGCGAATTAACACCTATGATGAAGCAATATATGGATATAAAGGAACAGTATGCTGATGCTATTCTTTTCTTCCGAATGGGTGATTTTTACGAAATGTTTTTTGAGGACGCAGAAATAGCTGCCAGAGTACTTGATATTGCCTTGACTTCTCGTAATAAGGGTGGTGGTAAAAAAACACCAATGGCAGGAATACCACATCATTCTGCCGATTCTTATATAGCAAAGTTAATTAATCAGGGTTTTAAAGTAGCTATCTGTGAACAGTTAGAAGACCCATCTGAAGCTAATGGAATTGTAGAAAGAGACGTTATCCGGGTTATTACACCTGGAACCGTTATTGAAAATGAATTATTGAATGATAAAGATAACAACTATTTGGCTGCAACCGTTTTTTTTGAAAATGTATTTGGTTTTTCTTATATGGATATATCTACAGGTGAATTCTATGTAACTGAGATCACAGCAAACTTAGAAGAAAAATTATGGGATGAGATAGACAGAATTCAACCCCGTGAAATGATAGTTGATGATATCATAAGAGAGAAAGATAAATTTAAACTGCTTAGCAAGCGTGAGCAAATCTTACAGAATAATATTAGGCTAGGTAAAGTTAAAAAGGCCAGGAATTATTTGATTGAACATTTTAAAACTAATTCTCTATCTGGCTTTGGTCTGCAGGAACATAATGCTGCTATTCTTGCTGCAGGAGAGATACTTAAATTTGTTAGTGATACCCAGAAGAGAACACTTAAACACATTAATAAAGTAAATTTATATAACTTAAATGACTATATGATAATCGATTCTGCAACA
>JADQBV010000089.1 GCA_016278415.1 Halanaerobiales bacterium | reverse complement strand
AAGAAATAATGGATTCATTGGAGGAAATAGAATTAGATTCTGATGATATCGAAAAGATTTATGAAATTTTTAATGATATGGATATAGAAATAAAAGACAAAGATGATGATACAGATGATTCTGCTGAAGACGAAGATAATGAGAAAAAGCTAGATATTAGTATACCTGATGGTGTTGGAATAGACGACCCAGTACGTATGTATTTAAAAGAAATTGGTAAGGTTCCCTTATTAATCGCAGAGGAAGAGGTTGATCTTGCTCAACGCATGGAAAAAGGTGAAGAGGCTGCTAAGAGGAAATTAATAGAAGCTAATTTACGACTAGTGGTAAGTATAGCAAAAAAATATGTAGGTAGAGGAATGCTATTTCTTGACCTTATTCAAGAGGGTAATATGGGTTTGATTAAAGCAGTAGAAAAATTTGATTATACTAAGGGATATAAGTTTAGTACCTATGCTACATGGTGGATAAGACAGGCAATAACACGTTCAATTGCTGATCAAGCAAGAACTATACGTATTCCAGTTCACATGGTAGAAACAATAAATAAATTAATAAGAGTATCTAGGCAGTTGTTACAGGAAATAGGAAGAGAACCTACCCCAGAGGAAATTGGGGAAGAAATGGGTATGACTGCTGAAAAGGTTAGAGAAATCATGAAAATTGCTCAAGAACCAGTTTCTTTGGAAACCCCGATTGGGGAAGAAGAAGATAGTCATTTGGGGGATTTTATTGAGGATGAAGATGCCCCTGCACCTGCTTCAGCAGCATCGTTTATCTTATTAAAAGAGCAATTAGATGATGTTTTAGATACATTGACTGATAGAGAAAAAAGGGTACTTGAATTGCGTTTTGGTATTGAAGATGGACGCCCTCGTACTTTAGAAGAGGTTGGTAAGGAATTTGGAGTTACTAGAGAAAGAATAAGGCAGATTGAAGCAAAGGCTTTACGTAAGTTGAGACATCCAAGTCGTAGTAAGAAGCTTAAGGACTATTTAGATTGATAATATGAAATAAAAGGGCCCATAGCTCAGTTGGTCAGAGCAACCGGCTCATAACCGGTTGGTCCCAGGTTCGAATCCTGGTGGGCCCACCAAAATATTTTTGTAAATAATAATAATAATTAGAGCCTTGTTCTTTTGGACAGGGTTTTTTGTTAGTAACATATATTAAGGTAAATGAATATGATGATAAAGGAGAAAAATAATATGGTTAGAGTTAATGATATTATAAAAGTTGCTGAAAGACTAGCTCCAAAAAAACTTGCTTATGATTGGGATAATATAGGGCTGCAAATTGGTAGTAAATCTGCCAATGTAAAGAAAATATTGCTTAGTCTTGATATTAATGAACAGGTTATAGATGAGGCAATAGAGCAGGAGTGTCAGTTAATAATTGCTCATCATCCAATGATTTTTAAGCCAATAAAAAAGATAAATAAAGATAATTATCAAGGAAATATAATTTATAAAGCTATAAATAATAATTTGAATATATACACTATGCATACAAACTTAGATATTAGTAAAAATGGTTTAAATGATTACCTAGCAGATATTCTTGAAATTAAAAATACTAATTACTTAAAATTGACCAGTGAAAGGGAAGAAGAATTATATAAGCTTGTCAGTTATATACCATCTGAAAGTTTTGAAATAGTTAGAGAAGGAATATTAGAAGCAGGTGCTGGTCATATTGGGAATTATAGTCATACTTCATTCAGCTCTAAGGGGCAGGGCACCTTTAAACCCTTAATGGGAAGTGAACCATATATTGGTGATGTAGGGGAGCTAAACAACGTAGATGAATATCGATTTGAGACAGTTGTTAAAAAACAAGATATTAAAGCTGCTCTAAAGGCTATGCATGAATTACATCCATATGAAGAAATAGCTTATGACCTATATCCATTATCTAATTCATCAGAAAATGGCTTGGGTAGAATAGGGTTTCTTCAAAAAGAGATTAAATTTATTGAGTATATTAAGTTTGTAAAGAGTAGATTAAATATTCAGCAATTGAAATACGTAGGAGATACTAATGCTAAGATAAAGTGTATAGCTATATGTAGTGGAAGTGGAGCTGATTTCATAGCTAAGTCTGCAGAGAAAGGTGCTGACCTCCTTATTACTTCTGATATTAAGTATCATGATGGACAACTGGCAGAAGAGCTTGGCATTAATCTAATAGATGCAGGTCATTATCATACAGAGATTATTGTAAAATTTTTATTATATGAATATTTTAAGAGAGAGATTAAAGGGGTAAAAATAATAAAATCAAATATAAACACAAACCCCTGGAACTATTTAAGTTAGTGTTTTTAAGGGAGGGATAGCGTATGATATACTTTTGCCATACTTGTATTAATTGTGGTAAAGCAATAAATCCTGAACGACTTGAGGTTCTCCCGGAAACAAAAATCTGTAAAAATTGTGCAGAAATAAGAGGAAGTGACTTGATTATTCCTAGGAGATCAATAGGAATGGACCCTGAGACATATAAGGATTTACTTGGTGCAATTAGGAGTTAATTTATAGTTTGTGTATAATTAATGTGGGAGAAAAGGATTAATCTGAGCTTAAAAGGAAGG
>JADQBV010000022.1 GCA_016278415.1 Halanaerobiales bacterium | reverse complement strand
AAAGATGGCTCAGTATAAAATTGGTGAAAATCTGGAATCTGAAATATATAATGATGTTTATACATTCTTCAAAAGATATTATGATAATGGGGATTTCCTATCAAAACGACGTTACTCCAGCAAAGACAAATATGCTATTTCCTATAATGGTGAAGAGGTACATTTACATTGGGCTAATTACGATCAATACTATATTAAAACAAGCGAAGATTTTAACAACTATAGTTTTAAGAAAAACAATATAACAGTTAATTTTAAAATTATAAATGCCGAGGTCGAAAAGAACAATAATAAATCCGATGAAGACCGCTATTTCGTTCTTAAAGAAAAAGATTATCTAAAATATGATGAAAAGTTAAAGATTCTAAATATAAATTTTGAGTATCGTAATCTAACAAGCAAAGAGAAGAAGAAATATAAAACTAGAAATACTCAGGCAGATATTAGAGAGTACATAGAAAAGGATATCAGTAACAAAATAAAAAAAGATACAGAGCTTTTCCAGGATTTAAGCTGGTTATTAAGTGATAATAATAAAGTTAAATCTATCCTGGCAAAACATCTATATAAATATACTATTAAAAATAAATCAGATTACTTTATTCATAAAGATTTAAAAAGCTTTCTGGAAAGAGAGCTGGATTTCTTTATAAAAAATGAAATATTAGATATTGATGCCATTGGTTCTGCAACTGAAAGAAATATCAGTACATATATTACTAGAGTAAGGGTAATTAAAACAGTTACTCAAAAGATTATCAACTTTCTGACCCAAATAGAGAACTTTCAGAAGAAACTTTTTGAGAAGAAAAAATTTGTCTTACAGGATGAGTATTGTTTAACCCTGGACAGGGTACCAGAAAAGATTCGGAAAAAGATCCTAATTCAAGTATTAAATAATGAGGATCAACTAATGGAATGGCAAAATCTATACAATGAAAAGATTAGTAAAAAGGAAGACCTTTATATAAATGATTCTAGTCTTTTTGATAAAAAATCATTCAAAAAGCTGGTTATTGATACCAGGCATTATGATCAAGAATTTAAAGAAGAACTTTTAGCTGCCTTTGATAATTTAGAAAAAGAAATAGAGGGTTTGATGATTAACAGTGAAAACTTTCAGGCCCTTAGTCTTATGCTAGAGAAATATAAAGGCAAGGTTAAGTGTATCTATATTGACCCACCATATAACACAGGTGGAGATGATTTTGTGTATAAAGATAATTATCAACATTCTAGCTGGTTATCTATGATGGAGAATCGACTTGAACTGGCCAAAAGAATATTAAGTGATGATGGCATTTTATTTATTAATATAGATGATAATGAAGTTCATAACTTAAGAAAGATTTGTGATAAAATTTTTGGAGAAGATAACTTTCTTGCTAATGTGGTATGGAAACATACTCAACAAAGTAAAAATGATGAAGTGCATTTTTCTAGACATTATAACTCATTAATTGTATATGGTAAAAATATGAGTATGTTATCAAAATTTAGATTTAAAAGAACTGAAGAAGATAATAAAAATTATTCTAATCCAGATAATGATCCAAAAGGTAAGTGGCGTAGGGGTGATGTAAGAAGTCCTAATTATAGACGAACTCTATGTTATAAGATTAAAACACCATCTGGAAATACTATTCTCCCTCCTGATAATGGATGGAGATGGTCAGAAGAAACTTTAAATCAAAAGATTAGTACTGGTGAAATTATTTTTGATGAAGATGAAACAAAAATAATACGGAAAATATATTTACAAGAACAAGATGGTAGAACTCCTGAAAATGTATGGGAAGGAGAAGAATATGGTACTTCTAGGGCTGCAAATACTGAACTGAAAGATTTGTTTGATGGTGAAGTACTTTTTGATACACCTAAACCAACTAATTTAATTAAAAAAATAATGGAATTGATTCATCAAGAAAAAAACTATATTATATTAGATTTTTTTGCAGGTTCTGGTACTGCTGGTCATGCATGCCTTGATATGAATGTGAAAGACAATGGAAACCGTAAATATATTCAAGTTGAGCTTGGCAATTATTTTTATTCTATTATATTACCCCGTATTAAAAAGGTTATGTATTCTCAGGAATGGAAAGATGGTAAGCCCCAGGATAATGAAGGCTATAGTCATTTCTTTAAATATCAACGCCTGGAACAATATGAGGATACCCTTGATAATATTCATTTTGCTAAGGAAAAAGAGGAATTAAACCTCTTCAATAAATTTGATGATTATTTAATAAAGTATATGTTGGATTATGAGACCAGAAATTCACTGCTGGATATAGATAGATTTACTGATCCCTTTAATTATTCCCTGGAGATTACAGAGAACAAAGAGAAGAATAAGAAGAGGGTTAACCTGGTTGAAACTTTTAATTATTTACTTGGCCTGGATGTTAAGCAGAATAAAATATATAATCAGCAGGACAGGAAATATAAAGTAATATTGGGTACGAAAGATAATCAGGAGATTATGGTTATCTGGAGAAATACTGAGGACCTTGACCTGGAAAAAGATAAAGAATTTATAGAGGAAGAAATCATAAAAGATCAAAAGATAGATAAACTATATCTCAATGGCGA
>JADQBV010000162.1 GCA_016278415.1 Halanaerobiales bacterium | reverse complement strand
ATTAGCAAAGAAGTATACTTTAACTCCTGCGCCTTTATTATATTACAATATATCTACCCAACTGTCAAGTGTTATTTTAAAATTATTAAGTATAAAGGTTTTTTTGTTTTACACTACTTCTCATTACTTACGGAAAACCCTTTCATTATCTGTTGTTGTAGAATCATAAAAATAATTAAAGGTGGTAATAGTGTAATCACTGCACCGGCCATTACAATCCCCCAATCAGTACCCTGGTCCGCTGTACCAATTAAAGAGTTTAGTCCAACCTGTATTACATTTTTTTCATTACTACTAATAATAATTAAAGGCCAGAGATACTGATTCCAGACATACACAATTTCAATGAGGGCAAGAGCACCAATAGTATTTACTGACATGGGAATCAAAATTTGTAAAATAAAACGTATCGGACCAGCTCCATCGACCCTAGCAGCATCTACCAAATTTTCTGGAAAAGATTTAAAAAATTGTCGAAAAAGAAATGTACCTGTTGCACTAGCCAGAAAAGGAACGGTAAGTGCATAAAAAGTATTACCCCAGTGAAAAGTCTTCATCAAATCAAATAGGGGTACTATCCTAACAGGTATTGGTAGCATAAGTGTAATCAATATAAATAGGAATATAAAACTCTTACCTGGAAAATCATAAAATACCAGAGCAAAAGCAGCAAGTATAGATAAAACTATTTTACCTGCAGTAATTAGAAACGCTATAAAGATAGTATTGAGCATATATTGTTTGAGGTTATAATTATTCCATACCTCAAGATAATTACTTATCATTGAACTCCCTAGGGTCATTTTGGGAGGATAAGAAAATATCTCTGATATAGTCTGGGTACTTTTTATCAAGGCAAATATTAACGGAAACGCTATCAGAAATAGCAAAGTCAATAACAGAATGTGATGTACAGCATATTTTATAATCTTCTTAATTCTATATGACATCATTACTACCACCTATCCCCCATAGTGTATTTTATTATCGGTCCACTTAAATTGCATTATGGTAAATATCATAACTAAAACAAATAGAATAATCGACTGAGCAGATGCTAAACCTGATTTATAATTCTGAAAGGCATCTATGTATAGGTTATAGATCATGATATTTGTCGCATCAACTGGTCCACCCTTAGTAAGGGTATCTATTATACCAAAGGTGTCAAAAAAAGAATAGATAAGATTTGTGATTACCAAAAACAATGTAGTAGGAGCTAGGAAAGAAAAAGTTATATATAAAAAACTTTGAAAATTATTTGCTCCATCTACTTTAGCGGCTTCCATTACTTCAGTTGGTATATTTTGTAGTGAAGCAAGATAGAAAACAATATTATAACCCAGGTTCTTCCAAACAGCTGCTCCAATAACCATAATCAAAGCTAATGAGCTGTTTGATACCCAATCAGGGCTAATCCCCCATAATGTTTCAGTTATATAATTTACTATCCCTGCAGTAGGATTAAACATAAATAACCAAATTACACCAGCAACAGCTGGAGATAAGGCATAGGGCCAGATAAAACCAATTCTATAAAAGCGATTGCCTGGTATATCTCTGTTTAACAATACTGCAATTAACATCGAAAGACTTATTCCAATTACTACAACTGATAATGAGAATATTATACTAACAACAACACTATTTAGATATGAACTAGAACTGAATAATTCCTGATAGTTTTCTAGGCCTACATATATCTTCTTTAATCCTAAAAAAGCAGTTTTATAAAGACTGAGAATTAAGGACTGAATAGCAGGATAGTATAAAAATATAAATGATATCAGTATTGAAGGTATTAGAAATAATAAGGGGAAGAATTTCCCTTTATATTTTGATTGCATAGAGATCCCTCTTTTAAAGAAGGAGGATTATATCCACTTGGAATATATATCCTCCCCTGATTTTTTTATTGCTCAAGAAGAGCATTATAACAATTATTGAAAAAAATTATATTTCTTGTCTTTATCCTAATATTACTGTCATTTTTTAATGGACAACCCTGTTATATTCTCCTAATGAACTGTTTATTTCCTCATTTGCCTTTTCCATTATTGCTTCTATACTTCCATTTTCATTTAATACTGCTTCAATAGCCTTTTCAATAATTGTTCTTACTTCAGCAAACCTACCTATTAAAGCACCCTGTGTGGGTCTGACGATTTTAGTATTCTCTAATTGATCAAAGGCGGTTTTATAGTTAGGATATCTGTCAAACCAGCCTTGCAATTCCAGTACATCTACAGCACTCTTCCTGATAGGGAAATATCCTGTAGACTTATGCCATCTTACCTGATTTTCTGGTAGACTCATCCATTTAACAAATTCCTTGGCTGCCTGTTCTACAGCTTTTTTCTCATTCTGAACTATCCACAATGAAGCCCCACCAATTACTGCACCATTCCTTTCTTGTCCTGCAGGTATAGGCATTGGAGCAGTACCAACTTCAAAACCCTGAGCAATAGCTTCATTTTTAAGACTTGTAACACTTGATGTGGAGGTAATTAACATAGCTGCCCTTTGAGAAATAAAATTTTGCCTGGCCTGTGACCAGTTTTCTATACCGGGGTTTACCCATAAGCCTTTATCATATAGTTCCTTCCACCACTCTGCAATCTTTATGGATTTATCACTGGTTAGATAGGCCTTATCAGCTAAACCGGCACGACCATTTTCTTCATTTACCAGGTTTTGTCCCATATTTGCCATCCATTCTTCAAAGAACCATGAATGTAAAGCCCAGGTTGTTCCTGCTTTTGCCAGTCCCTTATCAACAATGATCTGAGAAGCACTCATAATACCTTCAAAAGTTGTTGGAGGATTATCTGTGTCAAGTCCGGCCTTTTCAAAAATGTCTTTATTAAAATAAAGTATAGCATTTGAAGAATTAAAGGGCATCGAATATAGTTTGCCATCTACTTTATAGTAATTTAAAACTGGATCTAAAAAATCACTCCAATTAACTTCATTTTCCTCTACTAAATCTTCAAAAGCCACAAAAATACCACTATCTATATTCTGTCTGGTACCAACTTCAAATGATTGAATAACACTCGGTGGAGTACCCTGTCTGGCTGCTGCTATAGTAGCATTCAGTGTTTCACGATAACTACCTTTATATTGAGCAGTGACCTCGATATCAGGATGGGTATAATTAAAATCATCTACCATCCTCTGAATAACACCTGTAGTTCCACCACCCATAGCATGCCAGAAACTTACTTCAACTTTATTAGCAAATACATTAGCAGCAAATACATTGACTATTAATAAAACAAATAATAAAATAATTAAACATCTTTTATTCATTTCACTTAAACCACCTTTCTTGATTTTATTTACATTTTAATTATAAATTAAATTTATTACAATGCTATTAAGAACTGGTTTATATTATGTTAATTTATGGTTAATAAACTATTAATATATATGTATAATAATACTGTAATATATTTTTTTCGCCTAGACACAAAAAAAACCTAGTAAATAAATCACCTCGTAATCAATTTATATATATTTTTAGAAAATAATTAACTTACTTTGCCTTTTTTTTCTTCCAACTTATATTTTTCTTTTTTATTGTCTTTGTAATTATTTTTTATAACATTTTGATAGCTATTTAATAGATGATTAAATACACCATCCCAACTTTGTTCCAGAGCGTGTTTACGGGCCTTGATGGCCAATCTTTTTCTGAGGTTTTGATTTATAATTAGGGTTTCCATCTTCTTTATAAATTCATTTTTATCATTTTTGAAACAGGCTATACCATTATAGCCATCTATTAAATTTTCTTTAATTCCACCTGCCATGACAGCTACTACAGGTAATCCTGAGGACATGGCTTCAATAATAACATTACCATAAGTTTCTGTTACAGATGGGAAAGCAAAAATATCAGCAGATGCATATATTCTTGACAGTTCTTGACCGGTCTTATAACCCGTAAATATGATAGTACTATCTTGTATCTTCTTTAATTCATTGGTCTGAGGTCCATCGCCTGTAATTACCAGAGCCACTCTATCTTTATATTTTTTACTAATTGCTCTATAACTATCAATCAATAAAGATATATTCTTTTCTTTCGCCAAACGACCAACATATAAGAATACTATCCTTTTCTCAAGACCATATTTTTTTCGAAAAGATATATCTCTATGTTCTGGGGAAAAAAGCCCTGCATCAATTCCTCTTCCCCAGATATCTAAATTTTGAAAGCCCATTTTCCTTAAATGCTGTAGTGTATCCTGGGAAGGGCAATAATTACAGAGGGCTTGATTATGAAACCATTTTAAATACTTCCAGGCAGTACCCTCAAGGAAATTAATATTGTAATATTCAAGATACTGATCAAAATTAGTATGATAGGAAGCTACAACAGGAACACTATTACGTTTTGCATAAAATAATCCTGCAATGCCGATATTAAATGGAGTCACCAGATGAATTAAATCAGGTTGAAACTCACTTAATTTTCTTTTCACTTTCATATAATTAGGAATTGAAAACTTTAACTCTGGGTAAAGAAAAAAGTTGTAACTATTCATCCGAATAATTTTTTCTTTCTGTTTATTTTCACTGACTATAATATTCTCAACTTCTGGTGCAAAAACAATGTACTCAATATTGGTATTTGTAAAATGTTCTACTAATCGATCCAGATTTTTTGTTACCCCATTAATCTGGGGTGAAAAAGTATCTGTAAAAACAGCAATTTTCATTTAATATACCCCCATTGATTTATAAATTATCTCCTTGACCAAGGCTAAATTATCTTATTTACCTAAGTACAGTCAGTAAATTAATAAAAACTATTCAATTCTTAATTAATTATTATTTATATAAAAAAAACATAATGAATTATATAAAAGAATATAATTGCTATAAATGCACCGATCAATATATCAGACGGGTAATGTACCCCTAAATATACTCGTGAAATAGAAACCAATAAAGCCATTAATATAAAGACAGGAGATAAAAGTGGGAAGTAAAATGAAAGTACTAGGGCAACAGAAAAGCTAGAAGTAGTATGACCTGAAGGAAAAGAGTATGATTCAAAGGGTTCAATAAGTATCTCAATATTATTGAGTACTACATAAGGTCTTTGGCGGTTTATTTTTCTCTTTATTATATGAACAAATAAATGACTACTGGATAAAACCAATAACAGTTCCCAACCTATATATGGATTAAATACAGGTCTTACTAGGATCCAGACTATCGTCAGAGATATTGTAAAAGATGCACCACCTAGATGAGTTATTAATAACATAAGTCTGTTCATTAAATTATTTTTAATTCTAGTATTTAGATAATAAAAGGCCTGAATATCTTTCGTCAAAAACTTATTTGAAAAACTATCCATAAGTTCCCCTCCCATTATTAACTAACTATTATTATAAATTACTATCCTTATTATATAATTTTAATGTTACGAGAACATATCATTTTTGTTAATAACAAATTAACTAATGTTAAATATAGTATAATGAAAGTTTTATAAAATTGTATTCATCTAATTCATTATAAATCTTTTTGCTAATAAAAATATGAGTAAGAATAGTCATTATATTATCCCCCATTTCTTAAAATAGAATAATACATTACATAATATATTATATCTGTTATATTTTAAGAACAGGTAACTAATATGTTAAATATATGTAAAATTATTAAAGCTTTACTGTATTAAAATATAATTGCTCAACATTACCTTTTAAGTTATCATATCAACACTTTCGCATCTGAGAAAGACAGACAGTATTATTGACAAATCATCCCTACTGTGATAATATAATTTAAACCGTTGAAAAGAAAGAAAAATCACAATCCAGCTAGGTAGAGAGTTGGGGGTGCTGGGATCCCAACTAGTATGGAGTGATAAATGGGTCTTTGAGGGTGGAGCGAAAGAATATTACTTATTCAAGTAGCTTACAACGTAATGCCTACGTTACAGGGCACGAAATGTGTTAGCATTTCTTTAGAGGGTGTAAGATAATTACATCAATTAAGGTGGCACCACAGGCTTATAACCTGTCCTTTTATCGGGACAGGTTTTTTTAATTTGCAGACATTATGTGCTATCCTTTCTAGTATGCTAACAAAAAATTATATTAGGGGGAATTAGTAATGAATAAAAGTATCAAAATGATTGTAATGTTGTGTTTACTTGTCTTAATAGGTGTAATAATTAGCGGTTGTTCAGGAGAAGATGAGTATACTATCGGTATTGTACAGATAGTTGAACATCCCTCACTGGATACTATTCGCGAATCATTTATTGAACAGTTAGAAACTAATGGCTATGTAGATGGAGAAAATATTGTAATTGACTATCAGAATGCACAAAACGATCAGACCAATTTAAATACTATCACTAAGAAATTTGTCAATAATAAGTATGATTTAATAATGGCCATTGCTACACCAAGCGCACAAGCTGCTGTTGGAGCAACAGATGAAATACCTATTCTTTTTGCAGCCTGTACAGACCCTCTTGGTTCTAATTTAGTAAGTGATATGGAAAATCCGGGAGCTAATATAACCGGAACCTCTGATGCTGTATCAGCAGAAATGATTATGAATTTAGCAGAAGATATAACTCCAGGATTTAAGAAAATAGGTGCACTCTATAATTCCAGTGAAACAAACTCCATTTCTGTAGTAGATGATCTTGAAGAATATGCAAATGCAAACGGTCTAGAAGTAATTCGAGGAACTGTATCCAGTTCATCAGAAGTACAACAAGTTACCAATTCACTTATTGGGAAAGTTGATATCCTCTTTTCTCCAATAGACAATACTATTGCCTCAGCAATGGCTATCGTGGGTAAAACAGCAGCTGATGCAGAGATACCATTATATGTTGGTGCAGACTCTATGGTAAAAGACGGTGCTTTAGCAACATATGGTATCAACTACTCTATACTGGGTAAAGAAACTGGGGATATGGCTATAGAGATAATAGAAGGTAAAGACCCAGGTGATATACCTGTACGTACTATGTCAGATATGGATATCTATTTGAATAAAACTACTGCCGAAAAGATTGGAATTACAATACCAGAAGATATTAAAGAACAGGCAGCTGAGATTTTTGAATAAAGAAAAAGGGTGAGTAGCCAATGAACATATTAACTATACAAAGTGCACTAGAACTTGGAATAATATACGCATTACTGGCATTAGGCTCTTTTATATCATATAGAACACTGAATTTCCCTGATCTTACAGTAGAAGGCAGTTACACCTTGGGGGCTGCAGTGAGTGTAATGATTACACTTACTGGTCATCCATACCTATCTCTGTTTGCTGCATTTATAGCAGGGGCTCTGGCTGGATCAGTAACTGCTCTGCTAAGTACCAAACTAAAAATCCAACCACTGCTATCAGGAATATTAATGATGCTGGCACTCTACTCTATCAACCTTAAGGTGATGGGGAATAGAGCAAATATAAATTTGATAAATCAGAGAAATATTTATTCTATCTTTGAAGGTACAGTCTTTGAGGATTTCCAAACATTATTAATAGCTTCATTGTTATTAACTTTTATATTAATATTACTATATCTTTTTCTTAAAACTAAATTTGGTTTTGTACTTCGTGCCACAGGAGATAATCAAAATATGGTAAGGGCATTAGGAACAAATACTGATTTTACTACTTTAATTGGATTAGCTTTGTCAAATGGACTAGTTGGATTATGTGGGGCAATGATAGCTCAAGATCAACTATTCGCTGATGTTGGAATGGGCATTGGTATGGTAGTTATCGGTCTTGCCTCTGTAATAATTGGGGAAGTTATTTTTGGAACAAATAGTCTATTGAAAAGGCTAATAGCTGTAATATTAGGGGCAATTGTTTATAGATTTGTAATTACTATAGTCCTGGAACTGGGCATGCCTTCAACAGACCTGAAACTTATCTCAGCAATTATTGTTGCCATAGCCTTAGCCATGCCTGTAATTAAAAAGAACATAGAATTATCAAAAAAGAAAAGGGCAAACTCCAGAGGAGGAAAAGAATAATGTTAAAGGTTAACTCCATTAAAAAAGTATTTGAAGCAGGTAGTATTAATGAAAAGGTAGCTTTAAATAACATTAGTCTTTCCCTGGAAGAAGGAGAATTTGTAACAATAATCGGAGATAATGGTGCTGGAAAATCTACTCTACTTAACTGTATAGCAGGAGAATATATTATTGATAAAGGTCATATATCACTTGATGATACCGACATTACCTATATGCCTGAATATAAAAGATCACAGCTCATCGGCAGGGTTTTCCAAGACCCTCTTAAAGGCACAGCCTATGATATGACTATAGAAGAAAATCTATCTATAGCTTATGCCAAAGGAAAACCAAAAGGCTTGAGACCAGGGATTAATAAGAAAGATACAAAATTATTTAGAGAAAAATTAGCATTACTTCATCTTGGGTTAGAAGATAGAATGAAACAAAAAGTAGGCTTATTATCCGGGGGCCAGCGGCAGGCCTTAACATTACTAATGGCTACAATTGTAAAACCCAAGTTATTGCTCTTAGATGAACATATAGCAGCTTTAGATCCGAATATTGCCGATAAAGTTCTCTTCCTGACAAAAGAAATTGTTGAAAGTCAAAATATACCCACAATGATGATTACACACAACATGAAAGCTGCCCTCCTGTATGGCAGTAGGACAATTATGATGCATAAGGGCATAATAATTCTAGATATCAAAGGCTCAGAAAGAGAAAATATGACAGTTGAAGATTTAATCAATCAATTTGGAAAAAAAGCAAAAACAGCACTACAAAGTGATAGGATATTATTAAGTACTTAAGAATGTGAAAAGGAAAAAGAAAATAATCAAAATGAAATGTTCCAACAGATGGCTAAATATGCAGAACTATAGAAGGAATGTGAGTGTTTAAAATATTTATATTTTTAATATACTATAACCCCCCCCTATTACATTGTAGGGGGTTTACTATTTCCTGCTTTTTTTCACATAAAAATATCTGAATCATATATTAATGTAAACATAGAACAAAGGAGGTTAACATTATGGGTGATTTTATTTCTACTGAAGGTTATGGTAGTGGTAATGTAGCTGTTATATTCCTTATTTTAATACTATTATTATTATCTACTCCAGGCGCATTAAGTAAATAAACTATTAAGAGTTTAAAATGCAGTAAAGAATTAATAACATGATAATTGCTACATCCTATTAATTGTTTTACAAGTAGTCTATTAAAGCGAGGTGTTTTAAAAATATCTCGCTTTTTAATTGCCTATTTTTTTAAATATTAGCAATATGATATCAAAAGGACAACAGTACCTGAACCCTGCAACTGAATGACCATATATATCAATCATTTATATTATTCTTGCATAATTTCTAATAAACGCTTAGATTGGCAACTTAATTGTAAATAATGTGCCTTTACCTTTACTACTTTCTACAGAGATATTTCCACCATGACTTTCAATAATTCTTTTTGTTAAAGATAATCCTAAACCTGTTCCTTCTACACTATCGTTATCTTCAGAATATTTTGTTGTATAATATTCCTTAAATATATTATTTTGAGTTTCCTGATCCATGCCACATCCATTATCTCTTAATTTAATTTCAATATAATTTTCTTTTTCTATTACCGAGATATTGATTCTACCAGTGCTTTTATCATTTAAAGCATGCCTGGAATTTATAATCATATTAAGAAAAACTTCTTCCATTTGATTTGGGTCCACATATACTTCTGGTATATTAGAATAGTCCTTTAATACCTCTATACTTTCTAATTCTAAATGAAATTCCTGTAATCTAATAATATTATCTATTATTTTCCTTATATCTACCTTATGCTTATTAGGTTTTTGAAACCTACTTATTGCCAAAACACTTGAAAGCATTTCATTTGCCTTAATACTCTGCTCTTTAATTATTTCTAGTCTTGATGAAAACTCATTATTTAAATTTAATTTTTTGTTTTTCAGTACTATAACCTGTATATTACCTATTATAGTTGCAAGTATATTTTTAAATTCATGAATGATTCCAGCTGCTAATTCACCAATAGTAGTAAGTTTATTACTATGTATTAGTTCTGCCTGTACTTCTTTATAGTCAGTAATTTCTATTCCAGCAGTCATTACACCAACTATCTCCCCTTCATTATTATTCAATGGTTCTACTTGTAGCTTGAAGATTCTAGTCTGATCTTTATAGTTTATCCATATTTCTTCTATCACACCTTTTCTAGATTCAAGTACTTTCTTTTTTAAGTTCATTAATCTTATAGCACCATCTGAAGAAAATATTTCATCATCACGCAACCCTAAATGTTCATTCGATGGCAGATCAATATCAGCAATTGAATTGAAGACCCAGGTATATCTTAAATCTCGATCAGTATGAGCTAATATAATACCAAAGTTTTTCAAAAGTAATTCAAAACTATGATTGCCCTTAGTTGTACAATCATTTAGACTCTGATTTAAACTTACCATTCTACCACTCCTACAAGTTTTCCTTTGAGTAAATTAAAATAAAAAACACTTTAGTTATTATAATATCTCTAAATAAGAAAAAAGCCGCAAATAAGGGCTTTTAATAAAAAATATAATGCAGCTTGACAATCATAGCCTGAAATTAGACCTTAGATTCATAGCTTTGCGTAATTACCTTTAGGTAATTTTGCCCTTAATTTTATAGTTATTTTTTTATAGTATATAGTACTATTTCACTAATAATTATGAAACTCCTGCAAAAAAAATACATTTTTTTAAACAAGAGACAATTATCTACTTTTATAAATATCAATTTAGTCCCCCTCTTCCTTTCCTTATTAAGGTTTAAATATACTAAGGGGGACCACAACAATAAGATTTATATATTTTTTGTATTCAACACTCTCATCGCGTTAAGAATTGCAAGTATGGCAACACCCATATCTGCGAATACTGCTTCCCACATAGACGCTACTCCAAAGGCACCTAAAATAAGGAATATTAGTTTTATACCTAATGCGAATATAATATTTTGATACACAATACTCTTGGTTCTTTTGGCAATCTTGATTGCAGAAGCTATCTTAGATGGCTCATCATTCATGACTACAATATCTGCAGCTTCAATTGCAGCATCTGAGCCTAGACCTCCCATAGCCATTCCAATATCTGCTCTAGCAAGTACAGGGGCATCATTTATACCATCACCGACAAAGACAAGCTTACTTTTAGCTGATTTCTGCCCATCCAACAGTTCAAGTTTATCAATCTTGTCAGCAGGTAGTAGTTCTGAGTAAACCTCATCCAATCCTAACTGCTGAGCAATTCTCTCACCGACTGTCTTTAAGTCACCAGTTAGCATTACCGTTTTCTTGACACCAAGTAATTTAAGCTCTTTAATTGCTGATGCAGAGTCTTCCTTCACTTCATCTGCAATAACAATATTGCCAGCATACTTACCCTCTATGGCAACATATATTATAGTTCCTAAAGTCTCAACATCACCATATTCAATATTTTCACTGTTCATTAATTTACTATTACCAGCTAGAACTTCACTACCATTAACAATAGCTTTAATACCATGTCCAGCAATTTCCTGATAATCTTCAATTCTATTCTGATCAATTTCAGTATTATAAGCATCTATAACTGAAAGTGCAATAGGGTGATTAGAATAACTCTCAGCATATGCTGCATATTCTAATAATTCCCCAGCTGTATAATTACCTTGAGGGTTAGTTTCAGTTACTGTAAATATTCCTTTAGTTAGTGTACCTGTCTTATCAAAGACAACTGTTTCAACACTATTTAAGGCTTCAAGATAGTTGCTACCCTTTACTAATATACCTCTTTTTGAAGCCCCTCCTATACCACCGAAAAAACCTAAAGGTATTGAAATTACCAATGCACAAGGACAAGACACCACTAAAAATACTAAGGCTCTATAGACCCATTCCGAGAAGCTTGCCCCCTGAATTACTAATGGTGGAATAATAGCTAAAGCTAAAGCTCCAAATACAACTACAGGTGTATAATATCTAGCGAATTTCGTTATAAAGTTTTCAGTTGCTGCCTTTCTACTGCTAGCATTTTCTACTAACTCAAGAATTCTAGAAACAGTAGATTCTTTATAAAGCTTAGTAACTTCAATAGTAAGAACACTATTCTTATTGATAAATCCACTTAAGGCTTCTGATCCAGATTCCAGTTCACGGGGAAGGGATTCACCTGTTAAAGCAGATGTATCGACCATTGATGTTCCTTCTATTACTTCTCCATCCAGGGGAATCTTCTCTCCTGGTTTAACAATAATAATATCTCCGATATTTACATCCTCAGGTGATACTTTTTTATATTCTCCATCAATTTTTAAATTTGCGTAGTCAGCTCTAATGTCCATCAATTCACTAATGGATTTTCTGGAATGATCAACCGCCTTATTCTGAAACAGTTCACCAATCAAATAAAATAGCATAACAGTTACACCCTCTGGATATTCTCCTACAAAGAACGCACCAATAGTAGCAATAGTCATCAAGAAATGCTCACTAAATACCCTACCTCGAGCAATACCTTTTATTGCTCTTAAAACAACATCACTACCAACTATAATATAACTTAATAGAAATATACTTAGTTCCAGCCAATCTGCAAAATTGAAAATAATCCCAATTGCAAAGATAGCTGCACCAATTATAAGTTTTGCTATCTCTTTTTTCTGCTTTTCACTACTTTGATTACTATCACCAGCATCTGATTGTTCTTTTAAAGCATCCTCAAAAGTAACTTTAACACCTGGCTCAACCCTTTGAACAATAGCGGCTGCTCCTCCCATAATTCTATTAAGATCCTTCTTATCAGAAACCTCTATTGTCAATTTCTGAGAAACAAAATCAACTGTGGCATTATTAACTCCATTTATTTCATTAACTTCAGCTTCTATTTTAGCTGCACAGTTAGCACAATCTAAACCTTTAAGTATAAACTCTCTTTTCAAAATAAACACCTCCAAATTTACTTACAATACCAACAAAACTATATAAAACTTTATAATTAAACTTGCTAACAACTTCTTGAACATATATTGCATGAACACTTAAATATATATTCATGTATTTTTCGAAAATAATTCTTATCTTAATTTATTGATTATCAGTAATATGTGATAAAACTTGATTAAATATATCTTTATTGTACTTATCATTTATTGAATAAAATACTATCTTTCCCTCTCTTCTATTTTTCACTAATTTAGATTGTTTTAGCACCCTCAATTGATGAGAAATTGCCGATTGAGTCATGTTCAGCAAGACTGCAATATCACAAACACACATTTCAGCTTCATTCAGAGCCCATAGTATTCTGACCCTTGTGGGATCGCCAAATACTTTAAATAAATCAGCTAATTCATTAAAAGTTTCTTCATCAGGCATTCTATTCCTAGCTTGCCTTACCACATTTTCATGAATTACATTACAGTCACAACTTTCGATTCTGTTATTTTTTTTAGTCATAAAGTATATTCCTTTCGCTGACTCTAGAGAATAATAATTGATTTTCCCATTACTTAACATATGAACAAATGATTAATTGCTCATATGTTAAGTTTAATTATATACCTTATATATTACCAAGTCAAATAATCTTCAACCCTAATACTGTATACTCTATTACTATCCTTAAGTATTCCCCGCTTCCTATCTTTTCTAATCTAATTCTAATCTCCATTTATTCTTAATATTGCTAGTATATACTACAAGTAATTCGTTAAGGAATCACGTGAATAAGAACTTTTCATTTTAAATCTCCTTTTACATAGCCAACCGTAATGGTTGGCTTTTTGCTAGCACAACTTTTTTTAAAAATAATAACTTAATCACTTTTGTATAAAAAAATAAAAATAATTGTATATATTCTTTAAGCAATGGATAATATAATAAGGAGGTCAATAGTGATTGAGCACAGATTAGTTCAGACCCACTGGGTTTGAACTAATCGGGCAAAGGACTATGCAGGTCCGTAAGGATCTACATAGACCGGTGTTAAGATTACTGCAGGTTGCGTAAGAATCTGTATCCAGTCGTAAGACTGGAACAGGTTTATCAGCAATCTGTAGTGGTCGAGCTAAGATCATAGTAGGTTCGGTAGATATTTGTATTGGTCGAGAGATCAATACAGGTGTCGAAAGTGATATTTAAATCATCTATTTTTAATTTATCAGGTTAAGAATTTATGAATATATCACAACATTGGGTCTGCTATGATCGAGGCAAAGGTTACAGTAGGTTCGTAAACTAATTGTAGTGGCCGTAAGGTTACTATAGTTAGCCAAGGGTTTACTGTAGCCGGAGCCAAGATTACTGTTGGCCTCTATTCTCCTATAAACAGATTTAGTACGGAAATAAGACTTACATTGTTAATAGATTGTAATTTTAATCTAATTCTAATCTTTAGTTAATTGTATCTTAATAATGGTATTATATACTATAAGTAACCCGTTAAGGGATCACATAGATACCAACAACTCTTTTCATTTATAAAACTCCTCATACTTTGGCCAACCGTAATGGTTGGCCTTTTGTAGGCTTATCTTTATTTTCTATATTTTATAGTTAATCCTTTTAAGAAATTCCTGGCATATCTGTCACCACATTCTCTATAATTCCTATGTCCTTTTTTCCTAAATAAAGCACTTAATTCTCCATCTGTTATCGTGACTCCGGTCTTTTCTAATATATAAATCATGTCCTCACTTTTCAATGATAGTGCTATTTTCAGTTTCTTTAGCATTACATTATTAATACTTCCATCATCCTCTATAGATAATACTGACCCTTTAGTTTGTCCAGGCTTTAGTTCCTGTTTACCTCTTTTAAATGTAATAAAACCATTTAAGAATGAATCTAGCATAGAATTATCACAATATATATTTTCATCATTATTATCTATAGCACCGTCATTATCATCCTCATTATGATAAATACTTGTTGTATTTGTAAGAATCTTTAACACTTCTTCCTTTGTCACCTCAATACCACCAAGCCTAAATATCTCTACCATATCTATGTCTTTTATATCCAGAGCATATCTTAATCTAATTAATATATCATTATTATCCATCTATAAACCCCCTAAAATATTTACGTCGACAGTATCTACTTCTTTTTTATTTGACAGCTTAATTATAAGCTAATCTATTTCTTTTATAAGTCTATCAAACTATCGGTGCTCTAGCAACTTTTAATAATAATTCTTATAAACAAATTCTTATAATTTCTTATCCCATTTAATTAGTCAAAATATTCATTACTTAAATACCAGTTTATTGTTTCTTTCAAACCCTTTTCAAAAGAATATTTTGGAACCCAGGATAACTCTTCCTTAATTTTACTGGTATCCAAGGCATATCTTCTGTCATGCCCCAGGCGATCTTTAACATGTCTTATTAAACTATCTGGTTTACCTAAATATTTTAGGATTGTTTTTATTAGATCTATATTTGTTTGCTCATTGTTTGCCCCTATATTATATATTTCACCTATTTCCCCATTATGAAGAATCTTATCAATAGCAAGACAATGGTCTTGAACATGAAGCCAATCTCTAATTTGTAGACCATCACCATAAACAGGCAGTTCTTTATCTTTTAAAGCCCTGGTAATAATAAGAGGAATCAATTTTTCAGTGTTTTGATATGAACCATAATTGTTTGTACAACGTGTAATTATAACTTGTAATCCATATGTTTTATAATATGATCTAACTAACATATCAGCTCCAGCTTTACTGGCAGAATAAGGACTATTAGGGGCTAAAAGTGATTCTTCTGTAAACCTCCCTTTCTGCCCTAACGCACCATAGACTTCATCAGTAGAAATTTGAATAAATCTATCTATATTGTATTTATTAGCAGCATTCAATAATTCCCCTGTTCCCATTACATTTGTTTCAACAAAAATATTAGGATTAGTAATACTTCGATCAACATGAGTTTCAGCAGCAAAGTTAATAATTGTGTCTATATCATATTTTTCAAACAAGGTCTCAAGTAATCCACTATCACAAATATTACCCTGAACAAATTGATAATTATCATTATCTGAGATATCATTCAAGTTTCTTATATCACCTGCATATGTCAATAAGTCTAAGTTTATAATTTGATAATCCGGATACTTATTAATCATATATCTTATAAAATTACTCCCAATAAATCCACAGCCACCTGTCACCAATATTTTTTTCAAAACCTCTTGCCCCTTTCTTTAAACTAGTTAGTATTAAACTCTTTCAGTAATATGACAAGTATTTTAATAATTTAATATAAGTATATAGAAAAAAGGCAGGTTTTAATCCCTACCTCTTCATTAAAAAGAATTTGATAATTAACTTACTCCTAAATCTGATTATTAATAAGTTTTAAAATATCATTTTTAACCTTAAAATAATTTTCCTGATAGATAATATCCTTGGTTTTATTTTTAAATATTTTATGAGTAAATCCTATATTATACTCCTTGATTATTCTTCCAGGCCTTTTGGATAATACTAATATTCTTGTAGCAAGTAATAGTGCTTCATCAACATCGTGAGTTATAAAGAATATAGTGCTATTGTTTTCTTCCCAAATATTACGAACCAATGTCTGCATATTATCTCTAGTCAAGGCATCAAGAGCACCAAAGGGTTCATCCATCAGAATTACCTGAGGATAATTAGCCAATACCCTAGCCAGGGCTACTCTCTGTTTCATACCACCTGAAAGTTCAAAGGTAGCCTTATTATCAAAACCATCCAGTTTAACCTGTTCCAGAAAATACTCTCTTACTTCTTTTATTTTATCTACAGGAAGCCCCCTCATCTTAGGACCAAACTCTACATTATCTTTTATACTCATCCAGGGATACAAAGTCGGTGATTGAAACACTACACCTCTATGCCAGTCAGGCTCTGTAATAGGCTTGCCCTGCATAAAACATATCCCATCTGTAGGTTTAATATAACCAGCAATAGTCTTTAATAGGGTACTCTTTCCACAGCCAGAAGGACCTAAAACACATAGAAATTCCCCGCGCTTGATTTGTAAGTTTATCTTATCAAGTGCAAGTATCATATCCTTCTTTTTTCCATATTCTACACTTAAATTTTTTATATCTATTAGAGTTTCACCTTTATCTTCATGTACCATTACTAGTTTCCTTTCCCTCTTCTTATTCTTCTAAAGACTTTTCAATATACTCTGGATTAACATAGTCATTAAACTCATCCTGTGTTGGAGAGTAATCTATTGAACCTTGATTTTGTAAGAAATCCGAAGTATCTTTCATAATCCTTGCAAAATTTCCAGGGTCTTTACTTGTTCCAAAAAAGTCTTCACTCAGTAATTCCTTCCTTGTATACCAGCTTGAACCACTCATCTGTAGTAATGCATCTTCTGCATCTATCTCAAGTTCTTCCGCTACAATAGCTGCTGCCTTTTCAGCATCCTGTATATATATATCTGCTGCCTCTGACATACAGCTGATAAATGATGCTACCAGTTCAGGATATTTATCAGAAAAGGCATTCCTAACTACCTCTACATTAGCTGTTATATATCCTTTTTCAATCATGTCTGCGCTTGAAATAAGTACTTCTCCACTTTCAAGTAATTTACCTAGAGAAGGTTGCCAGGTATAAGCTGCCTGAACATCTCCTCTCTCCCAGGCTGCTACCAGTTCTGCAGTCTGCATATCTAATAGTTGAACATCTTCTTCAATCCCTGCATTTTTCAGTGCATTTAATAATATATAGTGAGCTGTAGAAGCAAATGGGGTTGCTACTCTCCTACCTGAAAGATCTTCTATTTTGTTAATACCAGACCCATCCTTAACTGCTAAAGCTTCAATCTCCCCCAGAACTTCATGAATCCAAATCATCTCTACATCCAGCTCCCTGGACAAGGCAGTAATAGCATTTGTATTACCCATAGTAGCAAAATCGATACTACCTGATGCCAGTGCCTTATTGGCCTCAGCACCTGAATCAAAAACAATAAAGTTACATTCTATACCCTTTTCAGTAAAATATTTATCAAATAATCCTTCCGCAATAGCTATTGTTTCATCATTTGGGACACGAAGAATACCAAAATTGACTTCTGCAGGTAAAGAATTTGATTTCTGTTCGGTTAAATCTTTACCACATGCTACCATAAAGACGGTTATAAATCCTAACAATAAAACTAATAATATTCTTTTCCTTATTTTATTTTTCATTACCTTATTATTACTTATTTTTTTTCTCATAATATCTTCATCTACCTCCATTTTTAATCTACACATGTCCTTTCCAGAAGATAAGCTTCTTTTCAACGAAACGTAAACCAGCATCTATCAACACCCCTGTAATACCCATTATTATAATACCTAAAAAGATAACATCACTCTTCAAGAAGTTCGATGCATCTAATACCATCCAACCAATACCTGAAGTGGCAGCTACCATTTCAGCAGAGACTAATGTGGTATAAGAAACACCAAAGGCTGTTCTTATACCAGTAAATATTTCAGGTAGACAAGCAGGTAAAACTATCTTAAAAAAAATATTGTTTTGATTCGCACCTAATGATTTAGCACTTAAAATGTAATCCTGGTTAATCTTTCTTACTGCAGATACACAGGCAATATATATTGGTGCAAATCCTGCTAAAAATAACAATATAACTTTAGATTTATCATCAATTCCAAACCATAATACAAGTAATGTATAATAGGCAAGTGGTGGTAGTGGACGATAAAATTCAACTACTGAGTCAATAATTGCCTCAATTTTGCTAAAATACCCACTTAGAAGCCCCAGGGGAATTGCAGATATAACAGCAAATCCTAATGCCATTATCAGCCTTTTAAAACTAGCCCCTAGATGCATCCAGATAGAAATCTTGTTATATCCATTTTCCAGTATATTAAGAAAAGTCAGCCAGACCCTATATGGTGAAGGCACTAATGTTGCTGAAAAAATTTCAAGTTTAGTTACTATATACCAGGTTAGCAAGATTACTAACCAGCTAGCTGCAGTCAACCTCTTATAAGTATCTGTCTTTGGCGATACTTTATCTGTACCTGTTATGATCTTTTTATCCTGCCTATTTGATAAAAATGCTTCCTGATCTGATATAGATACTTCTTTTTCTATACTGGACTCTAGAGAATCTTTGTTATTTGAATCCATAAAATACACGCCCTTATATAATTATATCTAATTTCTTTATTTATTTTATCATAACATATCTTTTATAGTATTGTAATAAATTATTATTTTTGTTAGTATTAAGACTAAATAGTAAGGTCATCAAGTATAAACTCGATGACCTACTAATAATATCATTTACATATTCCTACTAGCAAAATTAGTAGTCTGCCAGAATAATAGAACTGGGTAATAATAGAAGTAATATCTCTAAATAAGACATTTCTCCTTAGTTAAATATTTTAATTAAAATTATAGTCTGTAACTATTTTTTCTCTTCCACTTACCTGATCTTGATAGTATTCATAACAGCAGATACCTAAAAATGATCCAGAAATATTATATAGATTATTATATCCCATCCCCTGTAAGGCCATAACTGCATTATAACTCCTTTGGGATGAACGGCAGTGTAGATATACTGGCTCATTTTTTGGTATTTCATTAACTCTATCTCTTAATTGACTCAAAGGAATGTTAACAGCACCTTTAAGGTGCCCGGTTGCATATTCATTTTCTTCTCGTACATCCACAATAAAGGCAGAATTTTCTACTAGTTCTCTGACTTTTGTGACAGGTACCTGTTCAAATTGCCCATTCAAAAGATTCAATGCTACTAAGGCAGCATGATTTACTACATCTTTGGCAGTACCAAATATTGGAGCATAACATAATTCTAGTTCTTTAAGATCTTCCAGGGTACCTCCCATACGAATCAGTGTAGCGATAACATCTATTCTCTTATCTACATTACCTTTACCTATTGCTTGAGCACCAAGGATCTTTCCTGTTGGATATTCATAGATCAACTTAAAGTGAAGGGGGTTACTTTCAGGCATAAGTCCTACTTTATCACCAGGAATAATGTATACAATATCGTAAGCAATCCCCTCTTTTTTTGCAGTCTTTTCGTTGATACCAGTAGAAGCAGCATTGAGATCGAAAATTTGGACTACAGATGAACCAATAACCCCTTTATTAGTATGAGGAATATTATAAATATGATCTGCCGCTGCCCTGGCCTGTCTTTGAGCAGGACCAGCTAAAGGAAGTCTTGTCTTTTTACTGCTTATACTACAGAAAACTTCTATTGCATCTCCTACTGCATAAATATCTTTATCATTTGTACAATAATTATGATCGACTAGAATCCCGCCGGTTTCACCAATTTCAAGACCAGCATCTTTAGCCAATTTGGTCTCTGGTAAGACTCCAATTGCCATTACTACTACTTCTGCATCTACTTTCTTATCTGATTTTAATTCTACATAAGTTTCAGTAATTTTCTCCACTGCATCATTTAAAATCAGATTAACACCTTTATCATCAAGCTCCTTGTGTAATAGCTGAGCCATATCATAATCAAAAGGAGACATAACCTGATCCAGAGCCTCTATCAAGCTTACATTTTTTCCAGCATGTTTTAGGTTTTCTGTCACCTCTATCCCTATAAAGCCAGCTCCTACAACTGCTACATCATTTATATTATTCTCTTCTATATAATTGTTCAATTTTCTGATATCTACTACATTTCTAACTGTAAATACATGACTACTATCTATTCCCTCAATACTTTTTGGGCGGATTGGATTAGCTCCAGGTGACAGAACCAGCTTATCATATTTTTCTTCATATTCCTTACCTGTGTCTAAATCCTTAACTACAATCTTTTTCTCGTCTCTTTTGATTTTAATTACTTCACTTCTTGTTCTGGCTTCTAAATTATATTGGTTTTTGAATTGCTCAGGACACATCAAGACTAAATCATCACTATTTTCAACAATACCACTTAAATGAAATGGTAGTGCACAGTTGGAAAAAGAAACATTTGGCCCTCTTTCAAACATAATAACCTCTGCAGATTCATCAAGCCGTCTGGCCCTTGCAGCAGCTGAAGCACCACCAGCTACTCCACCAACAACTAAAATTCTTTTACTCATAATAAATTTCCTCCTTTTAATACTATCTCTTCTATCTTTAAATTATTCACCAGCTTTTTGCTGCCTTTTATCTCATTTTGTTTAAATCGCTTTATAATGCATAACAGTGTGTTAGATTAAAAGTAAGATACATTTTACGATTATCTATTAAGTCTTTAATAAACTATTTATCAAACAGTAACTTGATCCTGTTGATCACTACTAATATCAGTATCACTTGGACGCTTAAAGAAAATTTTATTACTTATTACTCCACCAACTACCATAAAAACTAAGAATACCCATCCTGATAAAGAGAAATTTGCAATTGGAGTATACAAAGCCCCTACATTACAACCATTAGCAAAACGGGTTCCTAAACCCATAGTGATACCCCCTAAGGCATATAAAAGAACATCTTTTTTATTAATAGAAAGTTCCGATGTGAAGGTATCCTTAAATATACCAGCAGTCAATAGATAAATAATTGCTCCAAATATAATTCCGAAATTCTGTACTGAAATCTGATGTTGAAAAAATGGTAGTTCAAAGACATCTGCTGGCATATGACTGAAGTTAGCTATTGAATCAACAGAAACACCAAACATCATTAATACCTTAGCCATCCAGATACCATATGGAGTGGAAGCACCCCAACCAGCTCCGGTAACGCCCATTAATAATACAAATATGATAGTAATAATCACAGCCCCCTGTTTTAAAGTCCAGGGTTGTGTAAAAACATGATGATATGTTTTACTACTGAAAAGTTTAAAGCTTGCTATATCAATTTGCTCTTTCTTATCCTGCTGTATTTCCATCATATGACCAATATAAGTATTATTTTGAATACGTTTTTTCTCATAATAATAAGAAAGAAAAATAACAATTGCACAAAATAAAGCCATCAAGATAAGTGAGCCTAAATAGCCTTCAAAACCATCCCACCTAAATAAATCAGGTAAAAAGACACCTTCATTTATTCTTACCCCTGTCGGTGTAATAAACCATGAATTCCTTACCCATCCAGCAGTCTGCTGTGAAGGAAAACCTAAAAAAACACCCAATCCGAAAAAGACCAAAGTAATAAAAGCCCTGGGAAAACCAGCTGATAAATCAGTCAGCACTCCAGAAGCACAACAAACAGAAATTGACATCCCGAAACCAAATAGTAATCCCCCTACAATTAATCCCATATTAATAGGATTTATCCAGAGATTATAATTTAAGGGATCTGATTTAAATAAAAATGCAGTTGATGCAAGAGCTGTAATAAAGAACATAAACATCAGTGTTCTCATTAATTTTGATGATCCAGTTCTATAAGCCCTATTAACACTCCCAGCAAAACCAGTATATGCCCTGGCTAGAGTATATCCTAATCCCAGCCCTATCAGTAGTCTGAAAAATAAAATATCTGTTGCCAATAGAGTTTTACCAAGGATTAAAACTAATAAGATAACAATAAAGCCTGTAATGTATTCAGTTTTTTTCATTACCATTCCCCCCTCGTATATATTTTGATAAACTGTTGAAGGAGTTTCCCCTTTTTATATGATAATTTGTAATATCAGGAAAACCCCTTTATTAATATATATATATTTCAACTTACTTTAATTTATTGTACTAGTTCAAAACCCTTATTTGACCATCCATAGGGTTTATTAGCAGGTGTACCCATACCACCATTCAAGGATACTGCATCATAGCCTAACATTCTTAGACCAGCAACTGCCTGACCTGCAGTCTGACCAGTATAACAATAAACCACTATCTTTTCATCTTCTGGTAACTGACCAAAATACTCCTCCATGCCCTGACCCCACGGAATATTAATTGCCCCTAAAATATGGCCTTCAGCATAGGCTGAAGACTGTCTAATAGATAGAAGAGTAAATTCTTCTTCAGCATCAATCATCATCTTGAGCATGTCTTCACTAATCTTATAATTTTTAAACATTGTATCATTAACGTCAGCTAATCCTGCATAGTAATCTACAATAGCAGATTTAATTTCAGGATCTATCACATTTGAACTTTTATTGTCAAGCTCATTTACTGTTGTCTCAACAGCAGCTTCATATCCATCTACCTTTGCTATTCCTAAATTCCAGCCAAATTTAACTGATTTTGCCTCAAAACCAGCAAAATTCAATAAAGCTACAGCCTGATTGGCAGTCTGAGCTGTATAGCAATATACATAAACAGTTTCATCCATAGGTAATTTATCCAGGTTTTCAGCTATGGCTACTGGGCCCCAGGGCAAATTAACAGCACCCTTGATATGTCCCTGATTATAAACATCTTCTTGTCTGATATCAAGAATAAAAAGATCTTCACCAGCTTTGACTTTTTCAATAAATGCAGCCTGACCTATCATTGCATTGTCTTTAGGAAGATTAGCAAAATAATCATATACTGCATCTTCAACCTTCTCTGAAACCGCTAAAACAGAAGTTGAACCCATTAACCCTACTAATAATACTACTATCACCATTAAAAACAAACTTTTTCTTTTCACAATAATTCCTCCCAGAATTCAAATTTTTATTTTTATGATATTATGACAAATCAATTAAAAACCTTATTTGAGATTGACATTTATTACTTTGCTTACTGACGTCTATTACATTTTATTATATTATTATGATCCATCTTGAAAATTAGCATCAAGATTAGCACCATCAGGTATGTGAACCGGTAAGGAAGTATCTGAAGACCATTCTATCCAGGCCCCATCATATATTTTCAGATCCCTATAACCAGCATTATAAAGGGCGAGATATGTCTGGGCAGCCCTTATAGAAGTCTTACAATAAATAATTACAGTCTTTTCAGGAGTGATATCCAGATCCCTATATAGGGTGTGGATATGTCTTAAAGGTCTAAAAGTACCATCATCATAATTATTAAATTCATAATTAAAATGAGTTGACCCAGGAATTGTCCCCAGATTATATTCTTCCTCTGTCCTGACATCCAAAAGTACTATATCATCCTGTGGATTATTGACTTCAGCTAATACATCTTCTTTACTTGCAATCATATCCTCATTCTTTTCATCTATACTATAATTAACTATTGAAGCCTCAGGTATTGTAGTAGTTACTTCCGCCCCAGCATTGGCCATAGCCTCCAGCCCACCACTCACAACTTTAATATTTTCATGACCATAAACCTTCATAGTCCACCATAATCTTGCTGCATCCATATTATTATTATCATCATAAATAATAACTGTAGAATCAGTGGATATTCCACTTTCGCCTAAAACTTCAGCTACATCCTCAGCTGGAGACAACATGCCAGGAAAGGGTCCAAATGTAGTAATATCATTTCTACTGATGTTAACCGCACCCTTTACATGCCCATCCTTATAGGCACGTGATGATTGTGCATCTACTAGTACAACGTTTTCTGTAGTAATGCTTTTAAGGGCCTCATTAGCAGTAATGATCTCTTGTCCTTTTTCACCCGGTGCATCTGTACTTGTACAGGATGTAAATATAAAAACTAATGTAAAACTAAGTAATATAAGTTTTGCTATTTTTTCCACTTTTTCACCCCCTATATCTTTGTGAAAATTATATTGTTAAAATAAGCACAATCTTTATTTATATTATAATACATAACTTACCCTTATAGGTATAAGTTTTCTTTATAGTGTATTTGATTATCAAATATACTGTCCTTATGAATAATCTGCAATAAGATGGTCCCTTTACCAAAAAGGAGTTGAGTGTTATAATAATGGGGATTACTGTACTAATCTAGTATTCAAAGGCTGGAGGTGTTATGATGAGATGCCTAAAGAGGATTAAAGTAATACATATTATTGTGATAATTTTCTTTTTTATAAACTTGCTCTTTTTAACGAACTTTCCCTTTGTGCATTCTGATGAAGCCTGGTTAAGCGGTCTTTCAAGAAATATGTTGGAAAAACAAGACCTATCTGTTACTGAAAGTTTTTTTGACCTTTATCCACGCAAGCCCCATGCCATCAAACTATTATTTCATCTAATCCAGATTGCCTTTATAAAAATGATGGGCTATCATATTTTTACTTTCCGCTTCATATCACTCTTAGCAGGAACTACAGTTATATACTTCTTTTATAAAATTGCAAAAAAGTTTAGTAATTCAACAATGTTGGCTTGCTTTGCTGTAATTATCTTGAGTGTTGATATTCAGTTTATTTATGCCTCCCATTTTGCCAGACAAGAAATTTTACTTCTATTGCTATTATTAATAAGCCTCTATTATTTTATCAATAAACATAATACTAATAAGTCTATTCTTCAGGATATTATCATAGGATTGATTTTAGGAGTTGGGATTGGCATACACCCTAATAGTTTTATTATTGCACTACCCTTTATACTTATCTATCTATATAATCTATTCATTACAAAAAAAATAAAAGCAAGAAGTCTTCTTGCCTTTATAGCTATACTGTTATTAATTGCCCTGTTTTTTGTATTTATAAGTCTTCATTTTAATCCAAACTTTATTCAAGACTATAGCAGTTATGGAGCAAATCTAGGGGTTTCTAGTTCAATTCTAAGCAAGATTGAATACCTGGATTATTTTTACCAAAAACTATTCTATCAAATTAGTGGTACCTACTATACCCCGCTTATTAAATTTCAATTGATAATATTCGCTTTAACTATAATCTATTCAATTCTAGATTTGGTTTTCAGGAAAAATAAAAAAAATATTCCATTACTTTTAATTTTCATTGGAATAAATATGGGCTATGTAATTGTCGGCCGCTATAATCAAACAAGTATTATTTTTATTTTTCCAGTTTGTTACCTTATATTATTAAATATAATCTCCTCATGGCAAAAAAAATATAGTGCTATCATTCTTACAATTATAATATCTGTCCTTGTTTTTAATACAATATCTACAATTATAAAAGATAGTCATTACAATTATGGCAACTACCTTGCCGATATAGCTACAGTTCTTGATGAAGACGATAAAGTCTTAGCTAATCTTAATAGTAATTATTATTTTAACAACGGAAAACTACTTGATTACCGAAACCTGGCTTTTCTAAAAGAAAATAATCTTAGTTTTTCAGAATATATAAAGACCAGGGGAATAGAATATATTATTTACCCAGAAGAAATGGATTTCATTTATAATAGTAGACCAGTCTGGAACATCTTATATGGTAATCTCTATCCCTATTATCAGGAAATGAATGAGTTTTTAAGAGAAGAATGTAAACTAGTAGATAGTTTTACAAATAAAACATATGGAATGAGAATTGCTCGATATGTAGGGGAAAAAGACTGGGAGATCAAAATATATAAAGTTGAAAATAGATAATGATAACTTTAGTAATATTCGATTAGGCCTCACTAAAACTTATTACAACCCGGAGTTAATCTATTTAGGCTATTTAGTCAGGTTAGCCATTTACTGAATAAACGTTAAAAATGCTCCAGTACCGCATGGAAGGCTGTGAATGGGTTACAAAATGCTGTTTGAACGTAGCATAGCGAAGTGAGTTTATTTTGTTATTCATAGACTGGAAG
>JADQBV010000239.1 GCA_016278415.1 Halanaerobiales bacterium | reverse complement strand
AATGTGAGTTCTTAATATTAATAAATTTTGGTCTAACCAGTAATATTAATACCGGTAGAACTGTCAATGTAAAAAATGCACTTACAACTAAGGCTAGACCTAGTAAGCCACCAAAAAGTCTTAGGTGCTGACCCGCTGCTAGAATTAAGACTTCAAAGCCCAGACCTACAGAGAGGGCATTTATTATAATCGCAACTCCGGTAGTCTGTAGTGTTTTAGTTAGAGCCTTCAGCTCATCACTATCTCTTTTAAATTCCAGTTTAAATCTGGAAACAAAGTGAATTGTATAATCTATACCAAGACCGATTACTACACTGGCAATCAAAGCAGTAAAGGAGTCCAGACCTATACTAAAATAACCAAGAATAGAGAAATTAGTTAATATGGTAAGAAGTGTTGGAACAACACCTATTAGTCCAATTTTTACTGATTTAAAAATTAACATTAATATAAATATTACTATCATAAGTGTTATACCTACACTCTTGATCTGTGTTGGAGTTAACTCCTTCTCCATCTGGTTTAAAACAGGAACCATACCAGTCAGACTGACACTTATCTTTGTTTCATCTAATTTGCCATCTGCCAGTACTTCATTATTTCTTGAAAATTCTCCAGCACTAATAGCAACTATCTCATCCTGACTTAACCAGAGAGATCCCATTATTTTTTTGCTTAAGTCCTGATCAGGATCAATGTCCAATTTGTTAGTTAATTCCCCGTAGAGTAGATTGACCTTAATTTTTTTGACTCTGTCTTTCAACTGGTAATACAATGAATCTGCCAACCATTCTATATCCTCTGGATAATCAGTTTTCAGCTGAGGTCTTAGAATATCAGCAATTTCCTGAACTAATTGTGTATCAGTTATATTCATATCAGCAAATCTATCTACAACTGAGGCTGCAGCTTGTTCTGCAATTTTCGGATCTGTAACTATAACCTCAGAATAGTCACTTAAAAGATATGAACTTACTGTATCTTCTAATTCTTTTCTGTAAGATTCGATAGAAATAGTCCGATTAATATTAAATAGGTCATTTAGGACTGCTGTTTTAATTTGTTCTGTTGATAAGGAATCTGATAGATTATCCTGTAAGTGAATAATTATCCTTTCTGCCAGCTGTTGGAATTGTAATTTATCAACTGCTTCAATTCCCTTATTGTCTAAAAGGCTTTGGTCGATTAGAACCATCTCACTCGATATACTATCTATGTAATCTTCAATTGATTCTGCTGCTGACCTCATATCAGCGGTAGCCATAGTTTTTACCCTTCCCTGTATTAAAGCTTCATTATCATCAGGAGTAACAAATTGTTTCATCATCTTTTCACCCTGAATAAGGAACCAGAGATTGGCTACCCCCTGTGAAGTTTCAGGTACTTTATATCTACCGTTCATCACATAGTTCATCTCACTTATAATGGTAGCAACAGAACTGGTATTCTCAACTAAATCCTGACTATTTGCATAAGCCTCTATTGCACGCATCTCTTTTAAAACAGCAGGTTCTTTAATATCTCCCTTAACACTAATCTGCAAAGGCAGAGAACCACCAAAGCTATCACGTAAAATCATCTCTGCCTGATATGGTTTGCTGCCTCTGGCCAGACAGAGATTCCAATCAACATTGGTAACTATCATCGGTATTCCTATTGAAGCAACAATACCAAATCCTATAGTGCTCAGTATCACTCCTCGCTGGTGCCTATAAATTACCCTGGCTAAACTGGCCATCAATTTACTATTTCCTGTATTTTTATTCTTCTTGTTATCATTATTATCATGTAAAAATGTAGCAAGTGGTGGTAGAAAGAAGAGGGTAACTACTAAGGCCAGAAAAACACCCAGGAAAGTAGCCAGACCAAAGTTTTTAATGATATTAAAATCAGATATCATCAGTGAGGCAAAACCAACCATGGTAGTAATCGAAGTAAAGATTATCGGAATCACCATTTCATCTAAAGTCTCACGGATAGCCTCAACAGTGGTCATGCCTTCAGCTGTAGCTTCAAAATATCTCCTCATAAAATGTATGCCGTCAGCACTACCCATAGCAATCAGGATAACAGGTACAATCCCGGTCAATATATCCAGAGGAACATCCATAAGAGCCAGAATCCCAACTACCCAGATAGCACTTATTAAGACAACTACTAAGGGAAATACTATTCCACTAATCCTCTTAAAACCAAGGTATAAGATACCCAGTAAGAATAATAACATTAGAGGAACAAGAATCGTCAGGTTTTTAATGATTCCCTGAGACATGGAGTACATTACAAAGGGCATACCTCCAAAATAAAAATTCTCTGTACTACCATTGATCTCTTCAGTCACCTCTATTACCCTGGCTGCAGCATTCATATGGTCAACATCTGCCTTAAAGTTGAGCATCAGCAAAGTAGCATTACCTGACTTATCCAATAGGATTCCCCTATACATCTCCTTGTTCAGTATATTCTCTTTCAATTCTTCCAGGGCTGCCTGTTCTTCTGGAACCCCCTGATCTAACAGTTTCCCGACAGTAATCATCCCATCATCTTTCTTAAAATCTGGTACATTGGTGAGACTAATAACACTATCTACTTCACCTATTCCCTCTA
>JADQBV010000257.1 GCA_016278415.1 Halanaerobiales bacterium | reverse complement strand
TAATGTTAAGGGCTGGTATGATGAGGACATTGACTGCAGGTGTATATACATATTTACCATTAGGTTATCGAGTTATTAGAA
Source organism: Halanaerobiales bacterium (assembly GCA_016278415.1). Next base: position 2,526 of record JADQBV010000257.1, on the reverse strand, counting down.
AAATAGAAGAAATTATAAGACAGGCTATGAACGAGAAAGATGGACAGGAGTTATTGATGCCTGTTATTCATACATCAGAATTGTGGAAAGAATCTGGTAGATGGGATAAATTTGGCCCATTAATGATTAAATTTCAGGATAGAAAAGGGAGGGAATATTGTCTTGGCCCTACCCATGAAGAAATCGTTACAGATCTTGTTAGAGATGAAATAAGGTCTTATAAAGATTTACCATTAAATTTATATCAGATACAAACTAAAGTCAGAGACGAAATCAGGCCTCGATTTGGAGTAATGAGAGGGCGTGAGTTTATCATGAAAGATGCCTACTCATTTGATATTGATTCTGATGGCCTTGATACTAGTTATCAAGCGATGTATGATGCTTATAGTAAGGCATTTTCTGCTTGCGGTCTTGATGTTAGGGCTGTTGAAGCTGATACTGGTGCTATGGGTGGTAAAGATTCTCATGAATTTATGGTTCTTGCAGATTCTGGAGAAGATAAAATAGCTTTTTGTAATAGTTGTGATTATGCAGCAAATGTGGAGAAGGCTGTTGCAGGTGATATTGCTAAGGAAATCCTGGAAAAGAAAGCAATGGAAAAAGTACATACACCAGGGAAGAAAACCATTGATGAAATTACTTCTTTTTTAAATGTAGAAGATAAGAATACAATAAAGGCATTAGCCTTATTAAGTGATGAAGAACCTATTCTTGTATTAATGCGCGGTGATGATCAATTGAATGAGATCAAACTAAAAAATTATCTTGGTGCTGATGAGCTAACGGTTGTTGATAATGATAATTTCACCGAATACTATAATAGTGTTGCGGGTTTTATCGGACCAGTTGGTATTGATGGAGTTAAAATATTTGCAGACAATAGAGTTAAGGATATAGTAAATGCTGTTGCTGGTGCAAATGAGGAGGACTATCACTATATAAATGTAAATCCTGAGCGTGATTTTAAAGTTAATAAATACCTTGATTTGCGTAATGTAAAGGCTGGTGATTCATGTCCTAAATGTGAAGGTCAAATAGAGATTAAGTCAGGAATAGAAGTAGGACATATCTTTAAGCTAGGTACTAAATATAGTGAAAGTCTACAGGCAAATTATCTGGATGAAAACGGTAGAGAACAACCGATAGTAATGGGAAGTTACGGTATTGGTGTATCTCGTCTTGTGGCAGCTACAATTGAACAACATCATGATGATAAGGGTATTGCATGGCCAAAAGCTGTTGCTCCATATCAGGTAATTATACTTCCTCTTGGAAATAATGATGATGTAAAGGATAAATCTGAAGAGGTTTATAATGAGCTTGTTTCACGAGGAATTGAGACATTACTTGACGATAGAAATGAAAGAGCTGGTGTTAAATTCAATGATGCCGAACTAATTGGTATCCCATTAAGATTGACTGTAGGGGCTAGGTCATTAAAAAATGGATTTATTGAAGCCAAAATTAGAAAAACTGGTGAAGATAAGGAAATCAAACTTGAAAACTCTATTGAAGGTATCATTAAATTGTTGTCTGAGATAGAATAGGGGGCCATAAAATGAAGGTAACCGCCTTAATTCCTGCTTATAATGAGGAGAAGACTATAAAGAATGTGATTATTACAATACAGAATCATCATAAGGTAGAGAATATATTAGTAGTAGATGATGGTTCTTCTGATAAAACTGCTTTTCTTGCAAAAGAAACTGGAGCTAGGGTTATTAGTCTTGAAAAAAACCAGGGTAAAGGAGCCGCGTTACAGCGCGGCATTAAAGAAATTAATAGCGATATTATATTAATGCTTGATGGTGACCTCATTGGCTTAAAGGAAAATCATATTAATAATCTTTTAAATCCTATATTTAGTGATCATTGTGATATGACAGTAGGTGTATTTAATGATGGTAGGGGTTTGACTGATATGGCTCAGTTTTTTGCCCCTAACTTATCTGGACAGCGGGCAGTTAAGGCTGATATAATTAAGAATATAGGTAATCTAGATAATTCAGGGTATGGTGTAGAAATTGCAATTAATAAATATGTGAAGAAAGTTGGACGGGTAAAGTATGTTGATTTACCTGACTTGACACATGTAATGAAGGAAGAGAAACGAGGGTTTGCTAAGGGAGTCGCTGACCGGGCCAGGATGTATTGGGATATTTTAAAGACTACTTTCACTAAGTCAAATGTAGGGTAATTTAGTCATATTAAAAAGGTAGGTGGGGATAAAGATGATAACTACAATTAAACCGGGCAAGGATTATTCCCATATAATCAAGTATATTATATTAGATGAGCAACAGCAGAAATGTAAAGTAATAACTTTAGCGAAACAGGATGAAAGAGATATTTCAAGTTTAGACCTTGAACAGTATATAAAAATATTGGAAAGTACTTTATGTGATTATGAGATAGAGGTCCTTAAGCAACCAACATTAGATAAGGAACTATTTTTTATTTGGCCAGAAGTTATTATCTTATTAAAGGAGAAATATCCCTATGTTAATGGTTGGTTAGAGAGGG
>JADQBV010000031.1 GCA_016278415.1 Halanaerobiales bacterium | reverse complement strand
AGGCTAATAAATCACCCCGAACCTGTGAAAACAAGGAATTAATATCACCGATACTTATAATAAGACTACCCAAAAGTGCTAAGAGAATTCCCTTTATTATACCCGGATATAAATCATCTTTTGCAAAAAAATATTCAAGTATATAAGTAAAGAGTGGTTGAAGTGATATAAAGATCACCGCATTAGCCACACTGGTATATTCAAAAGCACTAATCCACAGATAAAAGTGAATTGCCAAAAAAAAGCCGACAAGAACAATACGTAAATCAAAAAATCCCTTTAAATCCTTCCTATATTTAACTAAAAAATATGGTGTTAATATTATTGAACTAATTAGCATACGATAAAAGGCTATTATTAATGGTGGAGCTGTTGACAATTTAATTAAAATTCCTGATGTAGAGAGTACTGTAACCCCTATCCCTAATATTATGTATATTTTACTGCGTTTATTTAGTTGCATATCTCTTCTCCTCTTGAAGATTTATTAATAGAAATTTAATTAACTGCATTTACAATAATTCTATAATAAAAAGAGAAATCCTTTATTATATCTCCACATTTAGGCTAATTTTTAATATACAGATAAATATATATAAGCATATTTTTAATACAAAAACAAATCTTGCTATTTAGCTTACCGAAGTTTAAAAGTCTCCAATATCGGGCTGAGTATTATTTGACAATAGTAATTGTTATTGATAAACTTATATTAGAAATACTATCATAACTGTTGGTAATATCTTTGAATCATACAAGCTATAATGTCTCTGGTCGGGGAAAGACAATTTACTAAGAAAATATTAAATTACATAAAGTAACTTAATAATTCTACAACTGCCTGGTTCAGACTATTTTTATTAAGGAATGTTGAACTCCATAATAAATTTGTACGTTATGAACAGACATAATAAGACTCTAAGGAGGTTATTAGTTTGAATAAAAACAATGTTCAATATGATGGTAAACTCGTACTGATTTCAAATGGAGAACCATATGTTCATGAAGAAAGTGAAAATGGTCTATCCTGCCGGAAACTACCTGGGGGTTTGACTACAGGATTAGACCCTTTAATGAAAAAAGAAAAAGGACTATGGATTGCCTGGGGTCGTGGCGATGACGATTTTAAAGCTGTAGATGATAAAAATAGAGTAAAAGTACCTGATGAAAACGGGTACACCCTAAAAAGAGTTAAGTTGTCAAAGGAAGAGTTAGATGGATTTTACTATGGTTTTTCTAATGAAACTATGTGGCCTATTTGTCATAACTTTATAGATAAAGCCAACTTCAAACATGAATATTGGTCAAGCTATCAAGATGTAAATAAAGAATATGCTGAAGCTACATTAGAAGATACTGAAGAAAATGATTTAATATGGATTCATGATTACCACTTAGCATTAGTACCAAAGCTAATCAGAAAAAAAAGGAACAATGCAAAAATTTCACTTTTCTGGCATATACCATGGCCAAGCTGGGAGTCTTTCAGCACATTACCCTGGAAAAAAGAAATAATGGATGGGCTGCTTGCCAGTGATTTTATAGGTTTTCATACCCCTCATTTAGTTAGTAATTTTCTGGTTTGTGCCGAAAAACTAGGCGCAGACATTAATCGAGAAAAGGGTACTATTAATTATAATGGACATATAACAGTAGTAACCGCAATTCCCCTTGGGGTTGATTATGAAAATTTATCATCTTATAGCAAAAAATGTGATATAGAAAAAAACTGTAAGGATATTAAAGAAACTTATCATGCAGAAAAATTGATCTTTGGAGTTGATAGACTAGATTATACTAAGGGTATTCTTGAGCGTTTATATGCTATGGAAAGATTATTTGAAAAACATCCAGAATATATTGGGAAAGTTACTTTGGTTCAACGTGTCTCTCCTAGTCGTATAAAAGTAGACGAATACAAAAGAATGCGTGAAGGAATAAATAGAAAAATTGCTTCTATAAATGGACGTTTCCAGATAGATGAATGGGTCCCTATCAAATATTTTCATGGTTCTGTACCACAAAAAGAACTACTGCCATATTTTCAAGCAGCAGATATAGCCTTAATTACCCCTTTAATAGATGGTATGAATCTTGTAGCTAAAGAATACTTGGCTGTTAAAGAAAACGGGATACTTATCTTATCAGAATTCGCGGGAGCAGCAGATACACTACAAGAAGCCTTAATAGTAAATCCCTATAATATTGAAGACGTTGCAGATTCCATACATTATGGTCTGGAGATGCCTGAAAAGGAACGATTAGAAAGATATAATAAGTTGAAAAATAAGATTTCAAAATATGATATTAATTGGTGGCGAGATGTTTTCCTCCAGCGATGGGAAAGAACATACAAAGATCAGGAAAAAGGTGCTGTCCATGAAGCGATACCTATTATCAGATAATAATATAAAAGAAGTGAAAAAAGAAGTTCAAAATAAAAATATTATTTTGTTTTTGGATTATGATGGTACACTGGCACCATTCACAGAAAATCCCGACAAAGCCACACCACTTAATGGTATCATAGGAACAATTAAAAAACTAAATCAAAGTAAAAATATTTATATAACTATAATTTCTGGCAGAACACTATCCAGTCTAGATA
>JADQBV010000021.1 GCA_016278415.1 Halanaerobiales bacterium | reverse complement strand
TTAGGTTCTAATACCTGGGGTATAGGTAGAGGATCGATAAAAGGTGTAAGATTCATAATTTACCTCCTTTCTTTAAATATATTATTATATGCATGTCACTTCAGGTTCTGTGCTTATATCATATAATATTCATTTAAAAAATATGGAGGTGGGTTGCAGCTTTAATAGAAACCATCTGGTTACTATGACCCCAAAAATAACATACTGCAGAGAATAACATAGAAAACTGTTAAGGATATATTTTAATTTTTACCCAGCATATACATAAATACTCTTCCTATACCAGTTATCACTTTTGTACCTATACCTTCTATATCTTTCCTTACATGCTTAAACTCTTCTCGTATTTTAATGCCTTGCGGGCAGGCGATCTCACACTTTCCACAGTCAAGACAGGAATTCGTCCAATGAGTTTTCCCATCTTCAGTTTGGAGACCGGCATACCTCATATGTGACATCTTTGCGGCAAGTTTTGAAAACATATAGTAGTTATTCAGGTTTTTGAAGGCTGATGGTATATCTATATTTGCAGGACAGGGCATACAATAACCACATCCTGTACAAGCTACTTTCATAAGATCACGATATGTTTCTCTAACATCATTTATAATATTTATTTCACTGTCTGTTAGACCATCAGGTAATACTTCAGATGCTATTTTAATATTTTCTTTTATATGTACATCTTCATTCATCCCTGATAAAACAACTGTAACTGCCGGATGATTCCAGATCCATCTCAATGCCCAATCTGCTGGGCTTCTTTTTATGGCTGCATTATCATAAATTCTCTGAACTTCCTTAGGTAGCTTACCTACTAATGAACCACCTCTTAATGGTTCCATAACTATAATTCCAAGACCCTTACTATGAGCATATTCAATTCCTTCTAGCCCAGCCTGAAAATTCTTATCTAAAATATTAAACTGAACTTGTGCAAAATCCCAATTATATTCATCCACTATTTTCTTAAATTTATTTCTTTTACCGTGAAAGGAAAAACCCATATAGCGTACTTTCCCTTCTCTTTTTACTTTATCCATAAAATCTATAATGTCATAAGATAACATATCATCCCAAGCATTTCCATCTAAACTATGTAGCAAATAGTAATCAATACAATTCACTTGAAGCTTTTGCATTTGCTTGTTAAATATATCTTCGATTTTTTCTTTATTATTTATAATAAAACAAGGTAGTTTTGTTGCTATGTTTACTTTTTCTCTATAACCATCTTGTAGAACATACTTACCTAAAAAACTTTCAGATGCCCCTAGATGATAAGGGTATGCTGTGTCTAAATAATTTACACCATTATCTATTGCATATCTTATTTGCTTTAGTGCTTTTTCTTTATCAATGAAAGTTGAAGCAGACCCTCCTATACTTGTAGGGAGTCTCATACATCCATAGCCTAAAATAGATAGTTTATCATTGGAATTTGGCATAGTTCTATATTGCATGTTAATTTCCTCCTCTATTCATTCGAATAAACAAATATATTTTTTATGCCCATGTTTCAAATAGGTACCCTTAACTATTATAGCATATTATTCCAAATAATGTCGAGTATGGCTATCTATTTCTCTTGAACCATTTTTTATCTATAGTCATAAAGCTGGTTGCCTATGCTTAGTTATGCTTTAGATAAATAAAAAACGAACTATCAACTCATTATACGAATTAATAGCTCGTTATTTTTACAGTTTTTTTCATTCTATCTCAGAGTAATCTTTTTCAGCGCGTCTTTTAATACCCTTAAACATCTGTGATTGCTGAATAGCTGATGCAGGTTCAATAAATAAAGTATTCATAAGCTTTAGTGTAAAACCATCACCTAAATTACTTTTCCAACGAACAAATAATCTGCTTGTATCTTGATTTATTTCTTTTAAACTAAATACCCAGGAAACAAGAGATTTATCCCCTTCATTAACTGAAAGAAGCATCACCTCATTTTCTTTAAGGACAGTTACATCTAAGTTAATACTGGGATTTAAGTATATCTTGTCACCTACCTTTAGATTTTGAAGTTCTGGAATGATTCTATTAGCAGATTTATTATTCTCATAAAAGTAATCCTTTGCTGACATTCTATTAATAAAATCCAGGTTATACCAACCAGCACGTTTATAACCTACCTGAATCAAGTATTTCCATATTATTTCCTTAGGGGCATTTATAGTAATAGCCTGCATATACTCCATATTTGGAGATAAAACCAACTCATCACCCATTAAAGGCATATCTAATTCCTTATCCGTTACCCCTAATCGTAATATAAATGGCCTAATAAACAAAAAATATATTAAAACAGCCAATCCTACCATTAAAAGTACTAATGGAAGAAACCTTTTAAGCAAAACCAATAGTTTCATTTTTTAACTCCCTTCATTAATTACTTAACACATTGTCAATAATTTGATCCATTAACATATTTCTCTGTTCATCATTATAATAATCTATTCCTGTTTGGAGCTTAAAAACATTAGCCCGAAGAAATATTTCCTGAAGTGATGCTAATATTTGTTGTGCCTTAATCCTTAAATCTACATCATCCTTATTATCACCGTATATATCTTTCAATTGAAAAAAAAATCGACTGTAAT
>JADQBV010000085.1 GCA_016278415.1 Halanaerobiales bacterium | reverse complement strand
TTTCTTAAGATCTATATTAATGGGGATTATATCTATAACTAAAGACGTTTCCAAATTTATGTGAGAGCTAACTGCCACTAATAATCCGTTGAAACTAGGAACCTAAATTTATTAGGTTAGGGAGATAATGTATTATAAAATTTTTTTAAAAACAAAAAGGGAGTGAGAAATATGGGAAAACGTACACCAAAACCTATTATCGATAAGTTTCCCCACATCATACATGGTGGGGACTATAATCCTGATCAATGGTTAGATAGGCCGGATATTTTAGAGGAAGACATAAGGTTGATGAAAGAAGCAAATTGCAATACTATGAGTGTGGGGATTTTTGCCTGGACGGCACTAGAACCAGAAGAGGGAAGTATGATTTTGGCTGGCTTGATCAGGTTTTTGAGAGCTTACATAATAATGGTATTAAAATAATATTAGCAACACCTAGTGGCGCTCGCCCAGATTGGATGGCTGATAAATATCCAGAGGTACTACGTGTAAATGCTGATCGAAAGCGAATTCTCTTTAGCAATAGACATAATCATTGTTATACTTCACCAGTATATAGGGAAAAGACAAAGGAGATGAATCGAAAGCTGGCTGAAAGATATGGAGGTCATCCAGCACTACTACTCTGGCATATATCTAATGAGTATGGTGGTGAGTGTCATTGTGAGAAATGTCAAGAGGCTTTCAGGGATTGGCTGAAGGGGAAATATGGTACATTAGAAAATCTAAATAAAGCTTGGTGGTCTTCTTTCTGGAGTCATACTTATACAGATTGGTCCCGGATAGAATCCCCTGCTCCTCATGGTATGAAATCTATTCATGGTTTAAAATTAGATTGGAAGAGGTTTGTAACAGCCCAGACTATTGACTTTTATAAAAATGAAATAAAGCCATTAAGGGAACTGACAGAAGATATTCCAATTACGACTAATTTTATGGGCTTGTATGATGGTTTAGATTATTGGAAATTTGCACCGGAAGTTGATATTATTTCCTGGGATAATTACCCTTCATGGCATGGTGAAAAAGAGGACTGGCAACTTGCTGCAGATATTGCCTTTATCCATGATATTAATCGTTCCTTTAAAGACGGTAAACCATTTATGCTGATGGAAAGTACCCCCAGTAAGACTAACTGGCAGAAGGTAGGCAAATTGAAACGTCCTGGCATGCATATACTTTCTTCTTTACAGGCTGTTGCTCATGGGTCTGATACTGTACAGTATTTTCAGTGGAGAAAAGGTCGTGGTGGCTTCGAAAAATTTCATGGTGCAGTAGTTGATCATGCAGGTCATGAAAACACCCGTGTTTTTCAAGATGTTGCTGAGCTTGGAAGTGTTTTAAAGGGTTTAGACCCTGTTGTAGGCAGTTCAATAAAACCTAAAGTAGGGATTATTTTTGATTGGGAGAATCGTTGGGCCATTAATGAGGCGGCTGGCCCAAGACAGGAGAAAAAAGATTATGAAGAGACCTGTCAAAGACATTATCGACAGTTCTGGCAGCAGGGAATACCTGTAGATGTAATTGACATGGATCAGGACTTTTCGGAATATAAATTACTTCTTGCACCGATGATGTATATGATACGAGATGGTGTAGCGGAAAGAATAGAAAAGTTTGTAAAAAATGGAGGTACATTTATAACTAGCTATTGGTCAGGGATTGTAAATGAAACAGACCTATGTTTTTTAGGTGGTTTTCCTGGTCCCCTTAAAGATGTAATGGGTATTTGGGCTGAAGAAATAGATTCCTTATATGATGAAGATAGTAATAGTGTTTTAGTGGATGCAAACAAGCATCTAAAGATGAAGGGTGAATACAAGGCTAGTATATTCTGTGATTTAATACATGCTAATACGGCTTCAGTATTGGGCACATATAAGAATGATTTTTATGCTGGTAGGCCGGCTTTGACAGTAAATGACTTTGGTAAAGGAAAGGCCTATTATATTGCATCCCGTAATGAAGATAGTTTTTTAAAAAACTTTTATCACTCTATCATAAATGAGTTAAATTTGAAGAGGGTATTAGATACTGAGTTGCCTTGTGGTGTTACTGCTCAGTTGAGGACAGATGGGGAATATGACTATATATTTGTTCTTAACTTTACTGATAGGATACAGGAAGTATCATTAGGTAATTCATATCAAAGCCTTATTTCTAGTAAGGGAGAAGTAACTAACCTTCTATTAGAACCATATGGAGTTGAAATTATTAGTCAATTATAGCTAAGATAGGTTCACTAGTAGGAAGTGGCTGTATTCATAAATAGATAGTTAGAGTTTTTTATATACGAGGGCTTTTTAGCCCTTTATTTTTTTATCTTCAAGATATTTTTATTCTAATAGTACTTATTTTAATTATATATTTGATTGAATAGTAAGCAAACTTGATTATGAGTTCAAAAAATTGTATAATTAATAAGAAAAATAAAAATAAAAAACAACATAAAACAATATAAAAATATAAATTGCAGTAAATCTATAGTATTACTGCTTTTATTTTTCAATAATTTAACGGGGTGCTATTATGTATAAATTATTAATTGTTGATGACGAATCGGAAATACGTCAGGCTTTAAGTAATTATATTCCCTGGGAAGAGATGGGTTTTATAG
>JADQBV010000426.1 GCA_016278415.1 Halanaerobiales bacterium | reverse complement strand
CTTTTAATGATAATGACAAAGTAGAAGAAGCAATTAAAAAAATTAAAAGTAGGAAGAAGACAGGAAGTCCCTGGTGTCAATTTGTTGGGACTCTAGGACCACATGATCCATATTTTGTTCCTCAGCAATATTTAGATATGTACAATATTGAAGAAATAAAGTTACCTGATAATTATAATGATCAATTATTGAATAAACCAAATTTGTATAAAAGGACAAAAGAAGCATTTAATCAATTAAGTGATGAAGAACATAGAGAGGCAATAAGACACTATTTGGCTTTTTGTACTTATGAGGATGCTTTATTTGGTAAAATTTTAGATGCCCTTGAGGAAAGTGGGGATGTTGAAAATACTATAGTTTTCTATATATCTGATCATGGAGATTATATGGCGGAACATGGATTATGGTGTAAGGGATTGCCGTGTTTTAAGGGTGCTTATCATATTCCTGCTGTATTACGTTGGCCTGCAGGAATTAAAAATACTGGTAGAATAGTTGATGAGTTTGTTTCTTTGGCTGACTTTGCACCAACTATACTAGAATTAGCAGGACTAACTGTTGACCGACAAGTAACTGGTATCAGTCTTCTTCCTTTTCTAAATGATGAAAAAATTGATTATTGGAGAGATGCCATTTTTACTCAGTCTAATGGAAACGAACTATATGGTATACAGAGATCTATTATGACGAAGGATTGGAAGTATGTCTATAATGGCTATGATTATGATGAATTATATGATTTGAAAAATGACCCTGGTGAAATGATTAATGTAATAGATGACCCAAAGAATGAAGAGATAGTATATCAACTAGTTAAGCGTATCTGGAAATTTGCCAGAAAGACAGATGATGTTTGTATTAATCCATATATTATGGTTGGGTTGGCACCATATGGGCCAGCTGAGGCTTTTCGTGATTAATGATTTTTAAGAAATTATAATATTAACCTGGAAAAAAGATAGGATTCAGTAAATATTTGTGTGCTTAGTATAGACAAAAAGTAATTAAGGGAGGGAATATGCAATATTTTGCTGAAGAAAACAAAGTAGAAATAAAGAAAGCCTATGATGTTATAGTGGTTGGTGGAGGTGTGGCAGGAGTTAGTGCAGCACTTGCTGCTAAACGTAATGGATGCAGTACTCTAATCATTGAAAAAAGTGTTTATCTGGGAGGATTGGCAACACTAGGTTTAATAACATTTTATGAGCCCCTTTGTGATGGCAAGGGAAATAAGATTTTAGGTGGAATTGCAGAAGAATTATTGTATCAGTCAATTAAATATGGTTACAATACACTTCCAGAGCAGTGGAGTGGTAAGAAAACTACCAGTAATACTAAAAAAAGATATACTACTTACTTTTCGCCATCTTCCTTTATTATTGCACTGGATGAAATAATACAAAAGGAAGGAATTGATATCTTACTTGATACGGTTTTCAGTAGTCCTGTTATGGAAAATGGCTTATGTAAAGGTATAATAGTAGAAAATAAATCAGGAAGAGAAGGGTATAGAGGCACTGTAGTTATTGATACAACAGGAGATCTGGATGTTATGGCAAGAGCTGGTGCAAAAACGAAAGAAGCTGATAACTGGCAGAGTTTTGGATTCTATTATACGACACTTAGTGATATGAAGAAAGCCTCTCAATCGGGTCAAGTGCTTCATGGAATCAGAAAAATGAATCTAGGCTTTGATATGAAGGGCACAGGTGCTCCTGAAAACACAAAAAAGTATAAGGGAACCAATGCACAGGAAATAACCCAGTATGTCATGGAAGGCAGAAAGTTACTGCTGGAGGATATTAAAAACAATAGTCAGGAAGAAAGAAATTTGCTAATGCTACCAGCTATGGCCCAGTTGAGGATTACAAGGAGGCTTTGCGGGGATTACGAATTAACGGGAAAAGATGTTTTTAGAAAATTTGATGATTCAATTGGCTGCATACCTGATTTTACTAAGGCAGGTCCTATATATGAGATACCTTATCGTACTTTAATTACTAAGGATATAAAGAACATTATCACTGCAGGAAGAACAATATCAAGTAGTGGGCATGCATGGGATGTTACAAGGGTAATACCTTCTGCTTGTTTGACAGGGCAGGCTGCGGGTATAGCATCGGCATTGTCGATAAAGCACAGTTGTAATATTAGTAAAGTTCCAGTAGTTGAAATACAGGAAGAATTAAAACAGTCTGGAGTTATAATACACAAATAACTATACTTATAGCCTCGGGAATATCAGTAAATAATATAAAATTGTAAGCAATTAATTTTTTTATAAGTATATGCGTCGGTCATATAAAGGGGGCAATTACGTCTAGTCGATAGCTGAACAGAATTAATTTAATAATACTAGACTTATTATTGGAGGGAAAAATTATCAATATTTTATATATACATACTCATGATACCGGTAGATATGTTAAACCATATGGTTTTAATATACCGACTCCTAATTTAATGGACTTGGCTAAAGAAGGAACCCTTTTTAGAAATGCATATTGTGCAGGGCCGACCTGTTCTCCCAGCAGGGCTGCCATGCTAACAGGTATGGTCCCTCATTCAAATGGGATGATTGGTTTAGCCCATAGGGGGTTTGAGTTGAACGATTATGATCAA
>JADQBV010000191.1 GCA_016278415.1 Halanaerobiales bacterium | reverse complement strand
TAATTTTTAATAAGAGGGGATAAAAAATGAATAAAAGAAATTGGTCTAAATCTAGTTCTTTAGTCTTGGTTGTTTTAATCGCTCTATTTATTATCAGCTCTATAAGTGTTAGCGCAGTAAATCAAATAAAGGCTTTTCCAGGTGCTGAAGGATTTGGTGCCTATACTCCTGGTGGTAGAGGTGGTCAAGTATTTACTGTTGATAATTTGAATGATAGTGGGCGAGGTAGCATCAGGGAAGCTGTTGAAGCAGAAGGTCCTAGAACTGTAGTTTTTAATGTTTCTGGTACTATAAGACTTAAATCTGATTTAGTTATTAGGAATCCATATATTACAATTGCTGGTCAGAGCGCCCCAGGTGATGGTATTTGCATAGCCGATTACAATACTACTATTAAAACAGACAACGTAATTATAAGGTATTTGAGATTTAGATTAGGTGATAAGAGTAGGCAGGAAGATGATGCACTTTCAATCGATGATGCTAACAATGTAATTATTGATCATGTTTCAGCAAGTTGGTCTATTGATGAGACCCTTTCAGTAAGTAAGAGTGATAATATTACAATACAGTGGTCTATTATAAGTGAGAGTTTAAATGACTCTCTTCATACAAAAGGACCCCATGGTTATGGATCTTTAGTAAGAGGAGAATATGGCTCAAAATATAGTTTCCATCATAATCTCTGGGCACATCACCGGAGTCGTACGCCGAGGCCAGGGAATTATGTAAATTATAGAGAAGACCCTGAAGGGTTATTAGCTGATTTTAGTAATAATGTTATTTATAACTGGGGTGGCTCACATGGTGCCTATAATTCTGATAAAGATTCAGTAAGTAAATATAATTTCAGGAATAATTACTTTAAAGCGGGCTTTGATTCAAGAGCTGATTCCTACATTTTTAGAGAACAGTCTGCTAAAGCTAAGGGATACTTTGCTGGTAATTATATGGATGGTTCTATAATAGAAGACTGGGACTTAGTTAAATTTCAATTCAGGAATTATTTTGGGCAAAACCCAGATGAGCTAGCCAAAACATATAAGCAGTCAAAGCCATTTGAAGTGGCAGATTTCACCCTGGAAAGTGCCCCAGAGGCTTTTGATAATGTATTAACCAAGGCTGGTGCTTTTCCTAGAGATTTAGTTGATATAAGGGTTGTTGATAGTGTTTGGAATGGTAAAGGGAATATTATTGATAGCCAGAAAGATGTTGGGGGTTGGCCAGAACTAAAAACTAGGGAAAAGGTAGTTGACTCTGACCAAGATGGTATACCAAACAAATGGGAAAATTCAAATGGACTAGATCCTAGAGATTCATCTGATGCAAGTGATGATAAAGATAATGATGGTTATACAAATTTGGAAGAGTATCTTAATAGTATGGCAGAAAGCCTATTAGGGAATTAAGATAAATAATACTACTACTAATGATAAGGGTTTCAGTACTGGAAGGTGTTAAGGAACATTGCTGTCTATTATGACATGGATGATCTTGGTAAAAGCCCAGATGAAAATACTGTAAATATATTAGCAATATTAGCACTAAAAGCCGAATTAAGAGACGATTGTAGGAAATGGTTCGAAAAAGTCTAGGATATTACATTATATAAAGAAAAATTGATTCAGAGGTTATATAAGATATCGGAGGTATTTATCATGGTACTTGAGCAAAAGCTGGTAAAAAGATGGCCAAAATATATGACCCCTCCTAATATACCAGTAGCAAAATTTGCAAATAAAGATTATGTTATAAGTGATTTTGGTGCTGCTTCAGGAGGTAGGTTTAAAAACACAGAAGCAATTAATAAAGCTATAAATTTTTGTTCATCTGAAGGTGGAGGACGGGTTGTTATACCAGCGGGGATATGGTTGAGTGGCCCAATTGTTCTAAAGAATAATGTTAACTTACACCTGAAAAAAGGGGCAATGCTTAAATTTTGCTCTAATCTGGTTGACTATGATATAGTTGAAACAGATTTTGAGGGATTGAGTAGTATTCGTTTTCAATCACCAATTAGCGGTAAAGGTTTAAAAAATGTTGCTATAACTGGAGAGGGTATAATCGATGGTTCTGGTGATAAACGGAGACTGGTTAAAAAATTTAAGATGACAGATAAACAATGGACAAAACTAGTGTCTTCAGGAGGGGCATTAAGTGATGATGGTAAAATCTGGTGGCCATCAGAAGCGGCATTAAATGGTGAAGAGATAGTTGAAGAATTAGATGCATTAAGAAAAGCTGGCATGGAGATTCCTCTGGAGAGATATAGAGAAGCAGGAGAATACCTTAGACCAGTCTTATTAAGTATTATCAACTGTAAACAGGTGTTATTAGATGGACCTACATTCCAAAATTCCCCTAATTGGAATATACATCCTTTAATGTCTGACAATATAGTAATTCGTAATTTAACTATCCGTAATCCCTGGTATGCTCAAAATGGTGATGGACTTGATCTTGATTCCTGTAAGTCCGTTATTGTTCGAGATTGTTTATTCGATGTTGGTGATGATGCAATCTGTCTAAAATCAGGAAAAGACGAAGAGGGGCGTTTACGTAATAGATCATGTGAAGATATTTATATAAAGGACTGTATAGTTTACCATGGTCATGGGGGCTTTG
>JADQBV010000128.1 GCA_016278415.1 Halanaerobiales bacterium | reverse complement strand
TGATTTAACACCTTTTCTAATATTAAATTTAATCTTTAATAATCCTTCTTAATTAATCTTTATCCTAAAAACTACTCTTTCTTATTTTTGCCTTTTTTCCGGTCTAATTGAATTGGTTCCAGTGATTTAACTTCTGTTCCATGTAATATTCCCCCAACCCCTCCTATCTTTTGTGTACTTTCTCCTTGACACTCAGGGCATTTACAGTCCTCTACAATATATTGGGGTTCAGAATATGTTGTAATAACTCCTTCGTAATTTCTCAGAACTGTTTTTGTTGGAGACATGCTAATTAAGTATTGAGGTAAAACAGGTATTTTCCCACCACCACCGGGGGCATCAACAACATATGTAGGCACGGCATAACCAGATGTATGCCCTCTTAAAGACTCCATTATTTGTATACCCTTAGAAATCTTAGTCTAAAGTGCTCAATCCCCATTGATAAATCACATTGATATATATAATAAGGCCTAACCCGAATTTTAACTAACTTTTGTACTAAATCCATCATCACATATGGACAGTCATTTACTCCACGTAATAATACAGACTGGTTTCCTAATGGAATACCAGCATCTACAAGCTTTCTACACGCCTCAATGGACTCTGTCGTAATTTCTTTGGAATGATTAAAATGAGTATTTAGCCAAATAGGATGATATTGTTTTAACATATTAACAAGATCATTAGTAATTCGCTGAGGCATAACTACGGGGGTACGTGAACCTAGTCTAATAACTTCAACATGTGGGATTCCCCTTAAGTTTTTTATAATATATTCTAACTTATCATTAGAAACTAAAAGACTATCACCTCCAGAAAGTAATATATCTCTTACTTCTGAGGTATTTTTAATATATTCAATACATTTATCAATCTTTTCCATAGCTATACCAGAATCATTATGTCCAGCAAACCTTCGTCTTGTACAATGTCTACAGTACATAGCACACTGATCAGTAATTAAAAATAATACACGGTCTGGATATCTATGTGTAATACCATCTACCGGGGAATCACCATCTTCATCTAAAGGATCTTCCATGTCGTTATTACTAAAGTGTGTTTCTGTTATCTTAGGAACCGCTTGCTTTCTAATCGGGCAATTTGGATCTTCTAAATCCATCAACGAAGCATAATATGGAGTAATTCCCATTCTAAAGATTTTAAGAACTTCCCTGATATTATCTTCCTCTTCTTTTGTTAAATTTATTAACTTTGCAAGTTTATCTACATGATTAATCCTATTTTTTACCTGCCATTTCCAATCTTTCCACTGATCATCAGTACAATTCCAATTCTGTTTTATTCGTACTGATTTTTCGACCCTTTCTTTTTTTATATCTTTTTTTAACATCATATACACCTCTTTAGTATATATATATGTTTGAAAATTATTTATTTTCGTCTTTTCCTACACAATTACCAATCATTTTTCTTAAAATTAAAAAAGAACAGGTGCTTAGTTTACCCGTTCTCTAAGAAGTTCTCCTATATATTTTTTAAAAGGTACTTATATTCAACTATGGCTATGTTCATGCGATAGTTAACTACCAGTATATATATTTCACTTGAAAAATAGTGGCTGAAGGTTATATATAAGAATACTAAGTATTACTTTATATCTTGCTCTGGATTCTTTCTAGCGTGCCTTAAGGCATTTCTGACTGCTTCTTTATACCTGATACTTGATTGAGTAGCATTTGTATATAAGTCAACTTCTACAGAGTCAGCCTCTACAAACCTCTCTGGCATCTCTTCATGGGCTTCTACAGCAGCCTCCCATTCATATATATCAAAATCTTTCCATTCCCCTTCTCCACCTGCTTCTTTTACTTCCACATCAATGATATCATCATCTTTGATAGTAACCAGAGCTACGGCATAACCATATTCTGTTCTTTCTGAACTTCCCTGAAATGTTCCATCATAATAAGTATTACCTTCATCAACAGCATTGCTATAGTTCAACTTTGCATAATCCAGTGCCCTTGCAACAGCTTCCTTATATTTCTCACTACTATCAGTTGCAGCAGTATAAACATCAACCTCAGCCGAATCCGTCTCTATAAACCTTTCTGCCATCTCTTCACGGGCAGTTACTGCTGGCTTATACTTATATGTTTCATAATCTTTTTCATTTCCTGTAGAAAGTATCTCCATCAACTGCACATCTGTAATATTTTCACCTTGAACCTTTACTTTAGCCCAGGCATATCCATTATCGGTTGCATTAGAATAACCGGTAAAGGTCCCAGATCCTGCTTCAGTGAGTTCTTCTTCTACCTCTTGTGGACGAATTTCTTTAACCTCATCACCTTCACAGCCAGATAGAAAAAAAAATGTGAAGAGGCTTAGAAAGATATAGATTAATAGTCTAAATGTTAATTTTGTATTACTCATAAATGCCTCCTATATACCTTTTACTTTATAGTTTATAATACCAAATATAGCATTTATAGTTTTAGTATATAAAGACATTTTTATTCTTAAATTTATAGTTAAAAATAAGCAAATTCTACTTTTATCTAAAAGTCCAAAAATTATTACCTATAAAATTTAAGGTAATTACAGATAACATTGCTAATAATTCAGCTACCAATTCGTTATAATGAAGATACT
>JADQBV010000452.1 GCA_016278415.1 Halanaerobiales bacterium | reverse complement strand
GGATCAGTTATATTCAATTTTCCAACCTCCTTCCATTTTACCAGCTTGCTTTTTTAACTCCAGGTATCTCGCCTTTATGAGCCAGTTCACGGAAACAAATACGGCATAAGTCAAACTTTCGGATATAACCTCTTGGTCTTCCGCAACGCTGGCATCTATTTACACTACGTGTAGAAAACTTAGCTTCCTTATTGGCTTTTTCAATCAACGCTTTACGAGCCACTATTTAATT
Source organism: Halanaerobiales bacterium (assembly GCA_016278415.1). Next base: position 2,395 of record JADQBV010000452.1, on the reverse strand, counting down.
ACCTCCTTTTGTTTACTGCTCGCGGAATGGCATCCCCATCAGTTTTAGAAGTTCATAAGCCTCTTCGTCAGTCTCCGATGAAGTAACAACTGTAACTTCCAATCCGTGTACTTTATCAACATTATCAATGCTAATCTCAGGAAATACAGTGTGTTCTTGGATTCCAAGACTATAATTTCCTCTACCATCAAACGATTTCGGAGATACTCCTCTAAAATCCCTAATACGTGGAAGTGTTACATTAATAAGCTTATATAAAAACTCCCACATAAGGTTTCCTCTTAAAGTAGCCTTAACACCAATAGGCATCCCCTCACGTATCTTAAAGTTAGCAACGGATTTCTTAGCTCTAGTAATAGTCGGTTTTTGACCAGTTATTGCTGCAATTTCTTCAACTACTGCATCAAGTAACTTTTGGTCTTCTTTGGCATCTCCTAATCCAACATTAATTACTATCTTGCTTACTTTTGGTGCTGCCATTACACTCTCATAATTAAACTTATCCATCATCTTAGGAAGTATTTCTTCTCTATATTCAACAGCTAATTCAGCCATTTAGTAAAAACCCCCTTTCCATATCCTACTTATCTACATCTTCGCTACATTTTTTACAAACTCTAACCTTGGTACCATCATCCAGGCGGTCAATACCAACACGTACTTTCTCATCACAGCGAGGACATACTAGCTGTACATTAGAAATATGAATCGGCCCTTCATTTTCTACAATACCACCTTGAGGCATATCTTGGGTTGGTTTCATATGACGGTGTAAAATATTGACTCCCTCAATAATAACACGATTGTCTTTTGGTTGAACCTTTAAAACCTTACCGCGTTTACCTCGGTCTTTACCGGATATTACTTCTACAGTATCATCTTTTTGTATTTTTCTCATGATTTTACCCCCTTCTATAGAACCTCAGGTGCCAAGGAGATTATTTTCATATAATTGTTGTCCCTTAACTCACGGGCTACAGGTCCAAATATACGAGTACCCCGAGGATTATTAGCTTTATCTATAATCACGGCAGCATTTTCGTCAAATTTAATGTAAGAACCATCTTTTCTTTTTAGTTCTTTCTTAGTACGAACAACTACTGCTTTAACAACTTCACTTTTTTTAACCATACCCCCAGGTATAGCTTCTTTAACTGTAGCAACAATAACATCACCGATCTTGGCATATCGTTTGCGTGTACCACCCAGCACTTTCATACAGAGTAATTCACGAGCACCAGTGTTATCAGCTACTCTCAAACGGCTTTCTGACTGAATCATCATAATCCCCCTTTCCTATCAGGAAAACTACTTAGCTTTCTCAATAATATCAATAAGTCTCCATCTTTTTGTTTTACTAAGAGGACGTGTTTCCATTAAGCGAACCTTATCCCCCTCATTACATTCATTCAATTCATCATGTGCTTTAAAAGTATTTGTCTTTTTTATAGTCTTTTTATATAAAGGATGTTGTTGTCTTCTTTCAACTGCAACACTGATGGTTTTATCCATTTTGTTGCTTACAACAATACCGACCAACTCTTTTCTTTTATTTCTGTCAGTCATAATAAACCTCCTTCCTATGCTCTCTTAATATTTAATTCTCTCTCGCGCAGAATAGTTTTAACCCTGGCGATATTTTTCTTAACCTCTTTAATCCGCATAGGATTATCTAACTGGGCGGTGGCATGTTGAAACCTAAGGTTAAATAACTCTTCTTTAAACTCTCTTAATTTCTGTGCCAACTCAACCTCTGTCATATCTCTTAATTCATTAGCTCTCATCAGCATCACCATCCATCTCTTCCCTTTTAACAAAATGTGTTTTGATGGGTAATTTATGAGCTGCAAGTCTCATAGCCTCTTTGGCCTTTTCTTCACTAACACCAGCTATTTCAAACATAATTCTACCTGGTTTAACGACAGCAACCCACTTTTCAGGAGAACCCTTACCTTTACCCATTCTAGTTTCAGCTGGATGTGCAGTAATAGGCTTATCTGGAAAAATTTTAATCCAAACTTTTCCTCCCCTTTTTATTGACCTTGTCATGGCAACACGGGCAGCCTCAATCTGTCTATTTGTTATCCAGGCTGGTTCCAGTGCCTGTAACCCGAATTCCCCAAAGGAAATCTCGGTTCCACGTATAGCCATACCTTTCCTACGACCTCTATGTTGCTTACGATGTTTTACTCGTTTTGGTAGTAACATCTAAAGGCCTCCTTTCTATTGACAGTTTCTATTTATTATCTTCAATTTCAGGTAATATTTCTCCTTTATAAATCCATACTTTTACACCGATTTTACCATAAGTGGTATATGCTTCAGCAAATCCATAATCTATATCTGCTCTTAAAGTATGAAGTGGAACACTACCTTCACTATATCCTTCTTTTCT
>JADQBV010000276.1 GCA_016278415.1 Halanaerobiales bacterium | reverse complement strand
TGCTTAAATGTTAACGAAACCCTTTGCCTTCTATTAATTGGTATAATATAATCTTAATATACACAAATATAGAAATATATAGGAGGTGAATAATTTAATGCCTGAACCTAACAGAAAGATTAAAGCAGCAAGGGTAGAGATAGGTAAAACTCAGAAAGATATGGCAAGCTTTTTGGGAATTTGTCCTAAATCTTATATCTCAAAAGAAAATAATGATATAGACTTCACTGAATCGGAAATTGATAAATTATTAAATTACTTTAATCGAAAATATGAAGATCTGTTTATGAATGTGTAACTCCTAATAAATATCAAGAAAGGGGGCATTTATGATAAAGAAATATATAAAGTCAATATTCCAACAGTATAATTCTGTTTCTGATTCTGGAAAGTACTATATTGATCAAGATGAGAATATATACTTTGCCAGGGAAGGTCAAATGGAAAAGATAGCTGAAAAGAAGAATGTTGATTATTTAATAGTTGGAGATTTTAATAATAATATATGTCTTTATGGTAGATTGGATAATCAAGAAGCAGGAAAATACGTACTTACATCAGATGGTCCTAATTTGGCAAAAGAATATTAAAAATAATTATTTATTAAGATTCTACTGCATAAACTCCATTTTTCTTAAATTGCAATAATAATAAGCTTTCAATATCGGCAATCTTAAATCCAAAAATATAGTACGAAATATTTTCCGCAGTAGAATCATATAGCAATTCTAATAAAAAATATAAATCAGTATTTTTACAGAAAAGGAGGGTTATATTTGAGTAATCATGTAAGAAAGCAAGAAAAAAAAGAATTGGAAAAAACTTTGCAAGAGGCAGTTCATGATACACTGCAGGAATTAATCCAGAAAACAAGTCAGGAATATCCTTTATCCTTAAAAGTGGAACATTTAGCTGAAATAACTGGCTATAGTGAGAATTCTATCTACCTAATGCTAGAAAAGGGGGATATTCCCGGGGCTAAGAAAATAAAGGGATGGCGGGTACCAAGGGATACTTTTCTATTGTGGTGGCATGGTGACTGGTTTAATCAAGAAATGCAAGATAAACAGTGCTTACTTAGATAGTTTTTTATATAAGCGAAAGTGAAAGTATTCACACATAGTATGTATAAAATTACTTAGTAAGTACATTTTGAGGTGTTATTATGCTTGATCTAGAACAATTGGACAGGCTAGTACTTGTCTGTGAGGGGATTTTAATGAGTATTATTGCTAGGATTTTTTACAGACAAGTAATACCTGACATTATTAAGTCTCTACAGGAACTATTTAAAGAATAGTATAGTCTCTAGTTTTTTCAAAGACAAAATGTTTTTTAAAAGATATTTAAGAATCTGATGATAATTTTTAAGGGTAAGCATATTAATTTAACTTTATTATCAGAAATATTCTGAGGGGGATTGATCTTGAAATATAATCGGATATCTACAAAATTCTGGACTGATGAAAAAGTATTACAATGGGATAATGAAACTAGGATACTGGCTTTATATCTATTAACCTGTCCTCATAAGACAACAGAAGGCTTATTTAGACTTCCTAAACAGTATATCTGTGCTGACTTAGCTTGGTCATTGGAAGGGTTAGCTAAACCCTTTAATAAACTGTTAGAAGATGGGTTTATAAAGTATGATAATACGGTTAATGTAATCCTTTTATGCAATGCTTTGAAGTATCAATCCCCAGATAATCCTAATCAGGAGAAGGCGGCCATAAGCTTATTAAAAGAATTACCTAAAACAGACCTACTTTACCAGTTTATCAGGCAGGCGGAACGGTTCAGTGAACGGTTCCACCAACGGTTAGTTGAACAGTTTGGTAAACCTCTAGCTCTATCTCTAGCTCTATCTCTAACTCCAACTCTAACTCTAACTCCAAATAAAGATAATAATATTCGTCAAGACTCGAAAAATGATTTGCTTGTCGCAGAGGAAAAAAAAGAATTGCCAGATGAAAAAAAATCAGATAGCTCATTTCATGTTAAATCCAGTTCCGAAAAAAAATCTATTCAAAATCAAGAAATAGATTCTAATCAGCAGAGTGAAGAAAAAAAGACCAAGGAAAAACAAAATGACTCTCCAGAAAAAATAAATACCTCAGGAGAGAAAAAGTCTACTGCAGGAAATCCGAATACAAATACTGCTGCATCCGAGACAGAAAAAAACAATCTCGAAAAAAATAACAAGCCCGAAGATATGAGTGATCAAAATCCTAATAGCAAGCAATCACCAACTGTGGAATTTGACCGTAATTCAAAGCCCTATCAAGCCTGCTGTTTTCTGATTGATGGCATTATCGATAATAATTCAAGGGCCAGGGTACCAAATAAAGACCCCACAGATAAATTAATGCAAAAGTGGTGTAAAGAACTGGATAGACTCCATCGTTTAGGACCTCTTGGTGCAAAAAAAGGGAAAAATAAGGGCTATAGCTGGCAGGAAATCTGGCAACTTATCAACTGGTCTCAGCAACATCATTTTTGGAAAAGTAATATCCTCAGTGCAGCGACCTTGCGAAAACAGGTGATTAAGCTGGAAAACCAACTGGAGCAATCTCCAGCAAACAAGGGCAAAGAGAGAATGGAATTACTCCATGAAGTCTATCTCGATGCCCAGGAAGATGATGAAAAAGGAGGTTTCGATCCCTTAT
>JADQBV010000330.1 GCA_016278415.1 Halanaerobiales bacterium | reverse complement strand
ATACTTAGTTCTCCCTGTGGCCGTTTCCCATCACGTGACGTAATTTTTGAATCTGATAAATGGCCAAGCATATTCCAGGTATCTTTATCAACTATTCCATTTACACCTAGTTGATAATCCTGCTGAAATTCCTTAACAGCTTTATCAGTTAAAAGACCAAATTGTCCATCTATAGCCCCTTGATAGTATGTTAGTTCCTTTAAGCGTTTTTGTAATGTTTCTACATCTTCACCCACCATTACAGGATCTTCTAATTTAATAATTCTATCTTCCTCACACTCACATGGATGACTTGCTTTTGCAATTTGATCCATAAAAAATAGCTGACTAAAACATATTAAAAACAAACAAAATAATACCTGGATTTTTCTCTTATATCGCATATTTTTATACACTACAATCCTCCTTAAAAAGACTAACTGCTTGTTGTATTAATTTAAATATACACATACAAAAACTTCCCATAGCTTCCTTACAATAAATACACTAAAGTCTATTAGGAAAAATCCTTATAATATATATCATATGCGATACCCACAATAATTATTTGAGTAAAAAAAAGCCCTATGTACAAAATACATACAAAGGACTTTTCAAAAATTATGAAACTACTTGATTTAATTGTGAAAAATAGTGGATGAACAGATTATCCTAACTTACACTTACCCAGGCACATAATTTATTTTCTAGAAAATCTATTAATTTGAAGAGACTTAAACCCATAATACTTAAAGCTAATATTCCACTAAACATTCCTAGATAATCAACTGTTGACCAACTATTCATTATAAAATAACCGATACCATACCTGGTAGCAAAATTCTCAGCAAAAAATAGTACAGCTATACTTGTCCCCACACTTATTCTTAACGATGTTAAAATCTTAGGCAATATAGCAGGTAGAATCATATGCTGGTACATCTGGAATTTGCTCATACCTAAAGACTGAACTGAATAAAATAATTCTTTACTTAAGCCTTTAACAGCATCCCTGGTAGTAACGATGATTTGAAATATAATTATTATTGTTATTAAAATTATCTTAGGCAAATTGCCTAGACCTAATAAAATCATCAAGACTGGTAAAAAGGCTATTTTAGGTATTGGAAATAAAATATAAACAACTGGAGTAAATAAACTATCAAAATGCTTATTCATACCCAATAATAGTCCAAATATAACTCCCAAAAATAATGATATCAAAATTGCGGCTATAATTCTTCCTAAACTACTAATCAAGTGAATTATTAGTATCCTGGGGAAGATTACAAAAAAATGATATATAGTTTGGTGTGGACTAGGAACTACTGCTGATTTTATTAAATAATGTAATATATACCAAAATATAATAACCATTATAGAACCATAAATTGTCCTATTTGTTGTAAGGTATTCAAAAAGATTATATATCCTTTTTAATATAACTTTATCTTCTTTGTCTTTATCACTGGTTTCTTTTCTAAATAACAAATTGCTCATTCCTTTTCCAGACATTTTCTAACCTCTAAACAAATCTTATAAAAATCCATCTTATCCCGTAGTGATTCATCTCCAAAGTATGGATTATCAAGTATTTGTTTAATACCAGCTCTTTTCATTACCACTATTTTTTGACCAAGAAAGACTGCTTCAGCAATATTATGGGTAACTAGTATGACAGTCATTGGATTCTCTTTATAAATCTTCAACACTAAATTTTGTAAGTGTTCCTTAGTAAGGGCATCAAGGGCAGATGATGGTTCATCCATCAGTAATAAATCAGGGCCAATAGCAAGTGCCCTACCAATAGCCACTCGCTGCCGCTGCCCACCACTCAGCTGTGTCGGATATTTGTCTTGATATTCTGAAACACCAAGCTTCACTAGTATATCATCTACAATTTGACATGTTAATTCAGGTGATTGGCCTCTTACCTCTAATCCTAAGGCTACATTCTGTCTAGTAGTCTTCCAGGGAAGCAAACCATAATTTTGCAATATTAATCCAGTCTGCTGTCTAATACCTTCTTGCCTTTCACCAAATATATTTATACTACCTTTATCTGACTTTAATAAACCGGCTAGGGCATATATTAATGTGGTTTTCCCACAGCCCGAGGGTCCAATAATAGCACAAGTACTATTTTTTTTGATTTCTAGATTTATATCCTCTATTGCTAATTCATCTTGTCCATTATCAGCATTATAGCTGATAGAAAGATCGTTTATCTTTATCATTACTCTAAGAACTTCCTTTCAATCATATCAGAATATGCTATGTCAATATTCTTACCCTGTACATCTTCAACCCAATTAATAATTTTACTCATATATTCTTGGTCGGGAACCCTGCTTAAATGGTATTCAGGCATTACAATCATATCTTTAATATCACTCTTTAATTCAAGACGACTTATCAAAATATCACGAGCTAGACTGTCATCTTTCTGTATGTCCTTGACTGCCTTATTGTATGCTTGATGGAACAATTTAATCGCTTTTCCCTTTTTTTCTATAGCAGTAACATTAAAAACCATGGCTTCAGGCATAAAATCATCCTGGTTTTCATATACCCTTTTCTCTACACCTCGCAACTGACCCATAGATGCCATAGGTTCTGGTATTATCGCCATATCCATCTGCCCGGCAACTAGCATCTCCAATCTAGTTGGAATAGCTGGTATAAAGAGCTTGT
>JADQBV010000347.1 GCA_016278415.1 Halanaerobiales bacterium | reverse complement strand
TTACCTGTGTAAATCATTAAATAAATTCCTCCTAGAATTTTCTTCCGTGGATAGTGTTTCCATTTATTTTATATACCCACTAGGTAAAACTATATCATACGTTATATACTATGTCAATTAGTTCTGGCTAATATTTCGATTTTTATTGTAATTTTATACAAATTGATATATTTATTTAAATTTTTATGCTTATAAAGCCTACCTCAGCCAATTTAATAAGTATGTATATCTTTTCGTTTTCATATGTAATTATGTTTTCTGTAAAAATATCCACCAGTTTCTATTAAAACCATCATAGAAAACTTCTTTACAATCTGTTAAGTCATTAAGCCATTTTCTAGTCATTGGAATCATATCTTCAAATAAATCTGCTGGATACCCCCAATCAAGGTCAAGTTGAAACATATAATGATTCATGGCAATTATACCATCTTTTTTTATAACCTTAATTAAAGCATTTATTAATTCCAAAAAAGGTCCTTTTGTATTTATTTCTAGGGTTTCTTGGGCAATTTCTTTTTGAAGAATTTCAATCATTAAGGGTAATGTCTTCATCCAATCGGAATTGATTGTATCTATCCCTTCTTTTTCACATAATATTGCCTGTATAACATCATTAATACTATGCTGAAAAGCAATAACATCAACAACTTCACACCCAATATACTTATCAATTTTCATTGCATCATCTTCAATCACTTCAATCTTTAATGATATATTTTTTGTTTTTTCCAATAAACTTTTGGTTAAACTTTTATTCATATTAGCAGTTATATAGCTACTATTGGGATGAGTATGAGCCATTACTTGTGGAATCATATCAGCATCACCTGATGCAACCTCTAAAAGCTTGAAATCAGTTCCAGGGTGAAGCATTTTCATAACTTGAGCCCATCTCGCTCTGAAATATACTTCATTAATAATTGTGAATTCTGAAATAGGTTTTTCTAGAATGTTTTGAAGATATCTACGCCTTTCATCCTTTGAGATTAGCATAAACTCTTTAAATTCTTCTTCGTTTAAAAATTTTTTTGCGCTTTCCTCCATTAATGGTGCCCATTTTTCATAATTGTCTAGAGGTATCATTTTTATCATCTTCTTTCTATAGTTAATATAAACAGAAATACTACGGGTTTTAATATATTCTCAGTAATAATTACATAATTTTACCAAATATATATTATAAATATAATACTTCTACTAAAAGATTCAGATTCCTGCAATAGATGAAGAATTTTTACTTTATCAACTGGTTTTTATCTTACCATCCACTATCTCAATTGTTCGATCCGCTCTGGCAGCTAGATTCCTATCATGTGTAACCAGTATAAATGTTGTGTCCAATTTTTTATTAATGTCCCTTAATAGTTCATATATTCTATCAGTTGTCTCACTATCCAGGTTACCGGTCGGTTCATCCGCATATACTATACCTGGTTTGTTCATTAATGAACGTGCAATGGCCACACGTTGTTTTTGTCCTCCAGAAAGTTTAGTGATAATTTTATCTTCAAAATTAGATAGCCCTACTAATGATAATAATTCACGAGCTCTTTGCAAATTATCTTGCCTTTGTGTATTTTTAGACTTTTTTAACTTATTATCCATAATCCAACTAGGGATTAAGACATTTTCCAATGCTGTAAATTCCGGCAACAAATGATGAAATTGAAATACAAAACCCATATTTATATTCCTGAAATTGGCTAATTTATTATCAGATAAATCAGCAATTTCTTGACCTTCAATTATAAGATTACCACTTGTAGGACTATCCAGTGCGCCTAAAATATTTAACAAAGTACTCTTACCAGAACCAGAAGGACCGATAATAGAGACGAAATCACCTTTTTTTATCTGAAAAGATAAACCATGCAACACTTCATTTTTAATTTCTTCACCATATATTTTAACTAAGTCTTTAACATCAATAATAACGTCAGACACCTCTAATCACCTCAACTGGTTTTAATTTAGCTGAATTCCTAGCAGGTATTAATGCAGCAAGCATACCTGCAAATGTAGCAATACTAATAGAAATCAGTATAAAGACTAGGTCTGTTTGAATAGGGAATAATGGTTCTCCGGCTGAATTCCTTACAAGATTCACGAATATTTTACTTAATCCTACTCCAAAGGCAGCACCAATAATTGCACCAGTAAAACCCAGTAAGGCACCTTCAATCAAAAAAATATAGCCTATTCTTTTTTTCTCAGTTCCCATGGCTTTTAAAATTCCTATTTGTCTTGATTTCTGTACTACAGAAACAGCTAACACACTAGCTATCCCTAATGTTACTGCAATAATAATAAATACCTGAATAACTAAACTAGAACTACCCTGACTCTCTAAGGCAGTCAGTAATGATTGATTATTTCTCTGCCAACTCTCGGCCTTAATGTCAGAATAAGATGAAACAATCTGGTCAGCTATCATATTGGAAGAAAAAACATCATTCACCTGTAGTTCCACAGATGTTACTTTATCACGTAAATTCAAGAAATACTCTGCCCTCTGTTGAGACATAAAAATCCAGCTATTATTAATATCCTTTGATCCAAGATCAAAAATACCATTTACTATAAACCTATCTGTAGTATCCTTAGCTGTCCTCAATTGTACCACATCTCTAATCTTAAGTTTTAATTCATTAGCTATCTCATTTCCAATTATAATCTTATTTCCAGAGACGTCAGCTGTTCCCTCTTGGACACTATCCACTAATTTATATATGCTATCAACACTCTTTACATCAACACCTCTAAGAAGAATAGGAAGGTTTTTATCTCCTCTAATTGCAAAACCTGAACCATCAATCATCGGTGAAATTGCTGTTATCTCTGGAAATTGATGCAAAAAATCAACTAACTGCCGCCAACGGCTTATTCCTTTATCTTTACCTGAAAATGTTATTACCCTTCCAGTATCATCCTTACCAGTATTTAAAGGGCGAGGTATTTGTTTCTCAGATAGTAACGTAATATGTGGTGATGAACCAACAGTTTGATTTATTAAATCCTGTTGTAAACCCCCTATTAAAGAACCTAAAAAAACCTGTACTGATACACCAATAGCAATACCCAATAATATCAAAATACTCTGTGTTTTGCCAGATTTCAAAAAGCGCCAGGCAACCTTTAACTCAAACCACATTTAAAATCACTCCTGAATTTCTATTTTAATTTCATCTTCAATATTTTCAGTATTAATAATTTTTTCGCCTTCTTTTAAGCCATTAATTATCTCAACCATTCCCTTATCATTTTTTTCACCAGTGTTTATTATTCTCTTAATAGCCTTATTTTCTTGAAATACAAATACGTATTCTTTAGAATTTTCATCTTTAATATATTTCTCAGGTATAAGAATTCCTCTATTGTTATTTTGCTTAAGAAACTCAACTGATACTGACATATTTGCTAGAAGTAAGTTGCTTTCCTCCAACAATTCTAAATATATATCTACAGTACCTCTCTCAGCATTTATCTGTGGTGAAATCCTGCTTATTACTACATTGATTTTTTGATCTGGATATGCCTCAGGAGAAATATATGCCTCCCCACCTAGGGATAATATATTTAATTCCCTCTCATCAGGACTTATCTTGACTAAAAAATCATTTGAGGACAAGCTGTATATTACTTGACCAGGTTGCACATACTCTCCCTCATTTATATTTTTTTCCAAGATAACACCACTAATAGGAGACTTAAACTGATACTTCTTTAATAGCATTTCTGCCTTATTTAAAGCTGACTTGGCAATCTGCACAGCTGACTCAGCTACAAGAATATCTTTATTGGCTGTATTTAGGGATATTTTTGCTTGTTTTAAAGACTGTTCGGCTTCCATAATTTGATTATTTGTCTCTTTCTCCAATTCAGCTAATTTGTTTATCATTATTTCTTTTTGTTTTTTTAATAAAGCCAGCTTATGTAAACTATCTTCAAGTCTAACTTTTTCGATAGCATTATTATTATATAATTTCTTTCTTCTCTCTAGTTCGAGATTTGCATTTTCTATTTTTAGGTCAAGTTCTTCTATCTGATTTTTTTCCACTTTATGTGATATATTTTTTGCATTTTCCAAAGTTATTTTTTCTAGTTGAACTTTAGCCTCTACCTCTTCTTTTCTTGCCTTTGACTGACTTAATGAAGACTTAGCCTGCATTAAGTTTGCCTCCGTTTGATATAGATCGGCTTTAGCAATATCATCATCATATCTATATAGCATTTCGCCTTTGGTTAAACTGCTTCCTTCAGAGCCTATGGCTTCCACTATTATCCCTGATCGATTAGCTCTTACTTCAATGGTCTCTTTGGGAATTAAAATACCAGATGCCCTCAAGGGGGTCGAATTATTCTCATTTTTAATAGTGAAAACTTCTACATGATCATTAACTATAGCATCTTCTATATACAAAAATACTATAACAGTTATAGATATAACTATTAGTATAACAATTAATATTTTTTTCATTATCACCACTCCCTATCTTTTATGTTTCATCCGTAATTCTTAAAACAAACATTATTTATTTATATTCTAATTATATTCTGATTAAACTTAGTAAATTATTTATTTAAAACGTAATGATAATTATTATTAATAAATTTAGTATAATGTATTTAGATATATTTGTCAATAAACTAAAAAAATATTGATTATCATTATATTAATAAATAACCTTTTAAAATATAACATTCCTAATTTGCGTCTATGAAACCTGCTACAAAAAATATACTGGTACAATTTGTTTTAATAAAAAGAATAATCCTGATATAGTTTACTATATCAGGATTAGCGAATTGTAATTAACAATATTAATATTTCATAAAGCTATGAATTTTTTGGTCTGATCAAAGCCTTTTTGTGATATCCAATTAAATCATTTCTACCGGCTTTTTTCAATGCCTTATATACCAAATCGTAATTCCTTGAATAATTGTATTGTAACAATGCACGCTGCATTTTCTTTTCTTGATAGCCTTTAGGTACATAGACTTTTTTCATAGTTCGAGGATCATACCCAGTATAAAACATTGTCGTGGATAAAGTTCCGGGGGTAGGATAAAAATCCTGAACCTGTTCTGGAATATGGCCTATATCCCGTAAATATTCTGCCAGCTCAATAGCCGATTCAAGTGTACTTCCAGGATGCCCTGATATAAGATATGGTACCAAATACTGTTCCTTTTCAATCTCCTCATTTATCTGATAAAATTTCTTTCTAAAGTTTTCAAAGACAGTATTATCTGGTTTACCCATTAGATCGAGTACATTAGCAGCTACATGTTCTGGAGCTACTTTCAATAACCCACTTACATGATGTTCACACAATTCCTTGAAGAATGAATCGTCTTTATCAGCCATAATATAATCAAACCTTAATCCAGAACGAATAAATACCTTCTTCACATCTTCTTTTTCTCTCAATGTCCTTAAGATATCTAGATATTCACTATGATCTACCTCTAGATTCCCACATGGATTAGGGTAAAGGCATTGCTTTTCTTTACAGGACCCTTTAGTTAACTGTTTATTGCAGGCAGGACCTCTAAAGTTAGCAGTAGGTCCACCTACATCATGAATATAGCCTTTAAAATCCTTATCCTGTATAATATTTTCGGCCTCTTTTAAAATAGATTCTTTACTCCTACTACTTACAGACCGGCCTTGATGAAAGGTTAATGAACAAAAGGAACAACCACCATAACACCCTCTTGACATAGCTATACTATGTTTAATTTCTCTTATAGCAGGGACTCCCCCTTGTTTTTCATAAATAGGGTGATAATCCCTCTGATATGGTAGTGAATACACTAAGTCTAGCATCTCCCGATCAAGTGGCTTAGCCGGAGGATTTTGAACAAGATAACGATTGTCATGTTCCTGAATCAATATATTACCTCTTATAGGATCCTGTTCATCATACTGAATTTTAAAGGCTTTTGCATATTTCTTTTTGTCTTCAAGAACTTCCTGGTATGAATTAATCTCCTGATATCCATAAACCTCCTCTTTATCGTCTACAATAAAGCAGGTCCCAGGAATATGTCTAATGTATTTTATATCAAGACCGCTGTCCAGATTTTCAGCTATCTCAAGAATCTGCCTTTCTCCCATACCATATACCAATAAATCTGCTCTACTATCAAAGAGTATAGAACGTCTTACCTTATCATCCCAATAATCATAATAGGCAAAGCGGCGAAGACTCGCTTCAATACCACCAATAATTACTGGGATATTGTCATAGGCTTCCCTTAATCTATTACAGTAAACAATGGTAGCTCTATCCGGCCTTTGACTACTCTTTCCACCGGGAGAATATGCATCACTTCTTCGTTTCTTTTTATTAACTGTATAATGATTAACCATTGAATCCATATTGCCGGCTGTTACCAGAAAAGCTAATCTAGGTTCACCTAATTTCTTAAAATCTTTTATACTTTTCCAATCCGGTTGAGCAATAATCCCAACTTTAAAACCTGCGTCTTCTAAGACCCGTCCTATAATAGCAGTACCAAAAGAGGGATGATCTATGTATGCATCACCTGATACTATAATAAAATCAAGTTGTTCCCATTCCCTTTCACGCATATCTTCTCTATTTATAACCATAAATTGATTTTTATCTATCATTTTTATATCTCCATTATTTATTAGATTTTTACTTAGATTATTTCTTTATTGCGCTCCAAAAAAAATCTATATGATTATCTATGTATTCTTTTAGTTTCTCGAATTTTTCATCATCATATATAAATAATAAATCGACTAATCTAAAAAAAACTAAAGGACCAGTAAACTCATTGGCATACACTACAGGGTCACCTTTTTTTATCATATCTTTATCCATCATTTCCTTAAAAACATCAGCTAAAAAAATTCTTTTGTTATTATATAAATGTACTTTTAAAATATCTCTAACTATTTTATTATTATGTTCCCTTAATAATAACCGCATAAACTTCTGTTCTTCTGGCTTTATGATAAGTTTATATAAACTTTCACCAAAGCTTTTTAAAACTTCATATGGATCATCTATTTTGTCTATATCAAGCGTATTTTTAAATGTATCAAAAATAACACTGGGTCCCAAACTGCCCATAAGGATTTCGATTAAATCATCCTTACTGGAGAAATGATTGTATATTGAACTTTTCCGTATCTCAACACGTTGAGCGATTTCCCTCATCGAGGTACCGCTAAAACCCTTAGCTGCGAATAAGTCAAGTGAGGCTTCTAGTATCTGTTGTTTTGTGTCTTTAGTGTTTTGAGACATATTATCAGGCCTCTTTCTATAATCTTAATGTACTATTATAACTACTTCTTTATTTATTACTAAAATCCTGCTATATATTATACTTGATTTTTTTACTACTAGAGAAACCATAATAATGTAATACGTAGAATAGATATATCCCTATAGGCCTTAGATATGTACTCTTCTTAAAAATCAATTGATATCTTAGTATAAACATTCTCCTTAATCATATCTGAAAAATTACTTTTTTCAGCACTATCTAAATCCTTTTTCACCATACAACCTATGTTTAACCAGATAGAATCTGCTAATGAATACTTAAATTCAGGTATAAAAATCAAACTTTCACCCTCAAAATCATAAATAGTTGAAAGATCCCATTTATGGAATTCCCCTACCGGACCATCTGCTTTTACTGTAAACATCTTCATATTCGGTTCGTTTATAACCCGGTTTTCTCTATAATATATTTGACCTATCAAATTTATATCATTTCCAAATTTGTATTCAGCCCCAATTGATCCTTCCATAATATTATCATATACCTTTTGATCATAAGTTACATATACTACCTCGGCCCAGGTACCAATATTTGATATAGAGCCAATAACATCAACACCATACTTATTTACCTTTGGGTATAAAATGCCCTTAAGAGGATGTATAAATGGAAAGTTATCATCACCAGAAAAAGTGCTAAATGATATATCAAAGTCATGAAAATACCTTTTCGTAAGTTTCATTCCAAACTGTACATCTTCAGTAGTCCCTTCCCCTTCTCGGTTAAATGGGGCAACTACTCCTGTAAGCTCAATGTTATTGGGCATATAATAAGTAGCCTTTGCAGCATTTATACCTTCTTTATTTTCTGCATTATCCAGAAAACTAGAGTCTATCTGAGTAAAGTAACTTGTTGGATTGATCTTATAAGAGCTTCCCCAATTAATTTCCTGTTTGCCCAAACGCCAATCCATATTTTCAGTATAGTAATCAAAATAGATTTTATTAAGACTTGTATCGGTATTATTTGAATGGTTAGACTCAAGACCTAACTCAAGCAGAAAGTTGGCCTTGTATCCAAATTGCTTTTCAAGAACTAACTTTAATAATTCTGAATCTGTAAATTCCTCTGTTTCATTAATATACCTTAATTCACTTTCTATACTACCTGATATATCTATATCTCCAGCTAAAATATTGACACTAAAGCAAAACACAATTATAATGCTTGTAATATATTTATATTTCTGCATATCTCCATACCTCCAATTTTATTTTAAAATTATAGCTTCTAGACTTTTACAATCAATAGATACTTTATTTGTTGAATGTTATGATATTTATCTTTTCAAATTCCTAACAGTAAATAGATTGTCATCCAATTCTATATCATAGCTTACATCACTTAAAATAATTTCTGTTTTACTGCCTTCTTTAACATCCCTCATAACAATCTCTTCAAATGTCAGATAGCCATCTTCTTCATTTATAGAACTTGTATCCATTATTTTAGCAAGTTCACCACTGGAATTGAAAATTTCTATTTTAACAGGATACCACTTATCAGAGTTGACCCACATATATACATACTGATAATCAATATCTTCATCACTTGGTATCATCTCTAATTTATACACCTCATCTTTATACTCAATTATTTTTGAGCTATAATCCGAACTATAGTTACCTCCACCGATAATAGCCAGATCATTATAGCTGAAGTCACTACCTACAAAGCTACTATTCCTTTGACTTCCAGCTATTCTCCTCTCACTACCTAAAGCGGGCATATATAAGTACATATTTGTATTATCATTCTCTTCTAGCGCTAGAAATCCAGTTCCTTTTACGGTTGCAGGAGCTAGAAACTTAATCAAAGACTTATCTTTACTTCCATCTTTACGATAGATTTCCATCGACCTCTCTCTACAGTCACCTTTAGAATTATATATTTTCATTGTCAACTTCAAATGTGAAGTTTCCCCACCCATAGATTCCTCAACTTTATTTAAAATATCCTCACCTGTTATTTCATTTGCATACAAGATAGCTGAACAAGCTACAATTAGTGATAAACATAAAACAATTATTTTTCTCATGATGAATTCTCCTTTTTTAAATTTAAATTTTGTCTTTCTTCCATGATTAAATATTTTGCATTTTTTAAACTGCAATCCTAATTCTTTGTTTCTTTTGCAATTTTATTAATACTTAAGCTTTTCTTATTCCTAAAGCTTGCTTCCAGGAATGAGGGTTTTGAAACTATACAGATGGCAGGCAGTACTAACAAAGCACCAAGCAGACATGTCGATATTGATATGACAACTAAAAAGCCAAAGAAACTAACTGGTAAAAAGTTTGATATCAACAGCACTATAAAACCTATTATTACTGATAAGGCATTGAAGACAATCCCTCTCCCTGTTGTCATTAGGGTATTAACTACTGCCTGATTTGTTTCAAGCATTTTTTTCTCTTCCCGATATCTCCATAAAAAATGTATAGTGTAATCTATACCAACACCAATCATAATTGAAGATAATAAAGCAGTAACAATATTCAACTCAATACCTAAATATCCCATTAAACCAAATAACCCTACCATGGAAAGTCCTAATGGAATACTTGATAAAAGCCCGGCAGTAAATGATCTAAATAATATCATAAGGATTAATGAGACAATTACCAGTGATATTAAAAGACTGTATATCTGACCACTTACTACAAAATCTGCTAATTGAGATACAAGATCTGCCACTCCACCTAGTAATGTTATAGGTGAATCTTCTAATTTTGATAGATCCATCTTAATACTTTTTACAATCCTACTAATTTCTGCAGTACTATTAGTCGCAATTCGTGCATTTATTAAGGCATGCTCATAATTGAAGTCTATTATTTTATCAGTATCTGCTGACATTGAATAAAGCATCAGGTATTGTTCAATGGCCTCTCGACTATCTGGAACCCTATTATAATTTTCATTTTCATTATGAAGCACTTCATTCATTTTACTAATCTGAGTAGATATTGATGTTACACTATTTATTTGACTATTGGACTCTAAATTCTTAACAAAAGTATCGATTTTCTTCATTACGAGAGGGTCCAGTATATCACCCTTTGCAACAAATGATATTGTATTTGAACCCCCAAATTGTTCCCGGGCAATTTTATCTGCTATCACTAAATCATTATCTTTATGAAAATAACTTATTGGATCAGTATCAACAACTATATTAGTAATGCCTATAGCGGTAAACAGTAAAATAATTGATGTAAGAACTAATATTGATTTCGGATGTTTAGTAACCATATTAGATGTAAAAGATAATAATCTGTCTAATATAGACGACTTTTTCTGAATCGGCTTTGCTTTCGGAAGTACCACTAACACAGCAGGAATAAACATAATACTCCCTATTAAAGCAAAACCTATCCCTATGCCTGCCAGAACACCTAATTGTTTAGCAGGAACAATGATATGAGCTTGTAAACATAAAAGACCAATGATAGTAGTAATTCCAGCTGCGACAATTGGCTTACTAAGGCTTTGACTAACTATGTATGATAACTCTTTCTCAGTTTTATTGTTACCAGGTCTGTTCTCTTCTTGATAACGGGCTATGATATGTATTCCATAATCATTGGCTACTGCTAATAGGATAACCGGTAATATGATTGTTATCATCTGTACTTTCCACCCAAAAATAGGAATGAATCCAAAGGCAACTATAATAGACATTATTACTACAATGAAAGGTAGTATCATCCCCCTCAACTGTTTAAAACAGATATATAAAAAGATTAACATTATTAAAATACCAAAGGGCAAAAGTTTCTTCATATCCTCTTGAATATATCTATTCATGAAATATCTAGCAACAGGCAAACCTGATTTATGTATTTGCTCCTCACCTGGAACTGATTTAATTACATTATTTAAATTTTTAATAACTAGATCATCATCTACCCCTTCTTCAACTACAAGGATTAGTGCAGTAGACGAAAAATCCTCCGAGACTATACTTCCATATATATTTTCATTATTAATGATCTTATTTTTTATTTTTTCTGTATCTTCCTGGCTTTCAGGTATCTCTGTAATTATATCTTCAATTATTAATGAATTATCTTCCCCCCTTATATCAGGTATAGTAAAAAGACTATTAACCTTTTCTATGCCCTCGGTTTTTTCAAGTCTATTAGTAAGGTTTTCAATTCGTTCAAGGGTGCTCGTTTTTAGAATGTAATCTGTAGTAAGACTTAATACGATTATCTCTGTACCTCCAAACAATTCTTCAATCTTTTTAAGATTAACTCTCGACGACATTGTTTCTGGAATTTGACTTTTCATATCAGTATCAATTTCTAGCCCCGGTAACTGTAGAGCAAAAAATATAGTTATTAATATAAATACACTAATAACTTTCCAGGGATGATCAATTGATAATTTTGATAGTTTTTTTGACATTGTTATCTCTCCTTTCATATTTACAAAATAACTAACGAACGGTAATTGGTTCCTTGTTTAATTATACCGACCGTTCGTTAGTTTGTCAAGAAATATTTGCTTAAATTTAGTAAAATTATATATAAATCTTTCTAAATATTCACCAACAAAAATGTTTTCGCATAATATATTACAAATCATGAGAAAAAGGAGGATGCAATTATGGGTGAAGCTTATGGTGGTGGAGCAGCAGTAATTTTCTTGATTCTTATTCTGCTTTTATTAGGAACACCTGGTTTCTATGATAAAAAATAACATGAAAAACAATAGTTTAATTACATTAAAAAAGGGGGGTGAATAATCAATGGGTAACTATTTAGGCGGATGTGGTGATCAAGAAGCTTTTGTGCTTTTCTTAATTCTTATTCTTCTAGTATTAGGAACAATGGGTGGCTATTGTTAATTGAATATTATTAAAATGTAAGGGGATAGCGATAATTGCTATCCCCTTACATTAAAAGCAAATTTTTTAATTCAAAATTTTATTTCCAGCGAACATAAGAACTAAACATATGAAAAAGAAATCTAAACTTCAGCTCCAACCATTTCTTCTAATCTAGAACTTAGACCTAATTCTTTCCGTTTACTTTCAATATGCTCTACATATATTTCAACTGTTTTTTCAGCATCCATTTCTACAATAACTTTACCTAACCCTAGTTTCTCTGTTGTTTCCGTCAGGGTCTTAACTACTACATCACTTCCTGTAATTGATGGTACAGGAGCAACATGAACTAACCACCCTAAGGCAACTGCTGTACAAGCATCGGCAACAGCCTTTTGCTCGAGGTATTCAGGGGCGCCTATAACTATAGGCAACTTATTAGTATCAACATCTAATTCATCAGCTATTTCCATAGCAGTTTGAGTCATTTTTCCTATATCAACACAGGCCCCATAAGATAATACAGGAGGAATACCTAATTGTTTACAAACAGCTTGCAATCCAGTACCAGCTTCATTTGCTGCATCAGGGTTAGTTAAACCTGTATATTCCATTACAGCAGAGGTACAACCACCTGATAGAACCAAGATATCATTTTCAATTAAACCTTTAGTAATCTTAAATATGTTACTTCCGCCCTGTCCATATCTTGCTGTAGTACACCCTACTATTGTAGCTATCCCTCTAATGTTACCTTCAGCTATCTGTTCAATTAAAGGAGTAAAACTGCCTCCTAGTGCTTCTTTCACAGACTCAGTACTAAAGCCGACCATACAATCAGAAACATGTGGTGGAATATATACTTCCTTATTTTCAGATTTACGGTCTTTAAAAGAATCTAATGCCATATTTAAGGCTTTTTCTGCCTGTTCTTTCATCTTTTCAGGTATGAAATCAAGGGTTTCTGTCCCCTGCAATTTAATAGCTGGGTGAGTGCTTAATAATTTAGTACCAAACTTCTTAGCGAAAATGGGAAGTGTTGCTACTGTACAATTGTAATCAAACATAAACATATCTACTACCCCTGTTGCCAATAGATACTCCTGAGATAGCCATTCACCCTCCTGACCGCCATAGCCTTTCTGATCCTGCATACCCTCGTAATTTAATAATTGTTGTCCTTCACAAACATGACCTAGTATTTGAATTCCTTCAGCACCTACATCTCTAGCTTTCTGCTGCCATTGATCACTGGAAGCCAAATCAATAGCTACATGTGCTAACAATGGCATATGACCATTTGTGACTACATTTACCATGTTTTCCTGAAGTAATCCCATATTTTGCTGCTGCATCTTTATCTTCTGTGTTCCCATTAAAATCTCCTGGACTATATCAAGTAAAAACAGTCCCTGATACTCATTGGCAATTCCAAGACGTATGCTATTTAATAAAAACTCAACAGGGTCAGAGCGGAAATTGGTCATACAAGTAGTTTGGGCATATGATACCTCACTATAACCCCCACCTGGGAATAGTCCTAATTCTCGCCATAGCTCTTTTCTCTTAGCTGGGGCAAATGCCTCTACTGACTTTGAAGGTATATGATATGGGCTGTGAATATCCTCAATAACCCAGTCCGAAAAATCTACAGCTAATTCTTCATTAGACTTATTAATATCAAGACCTGCCATATCCGCATATCTCTTTAACTTTTCAGGGTCTCTTATTTTAAGACCGCTTTCAGGATGACCTCCTGCTGCTTTTAGTGTCCTTGCAGCCTGATGTGCATGAAAGATATTGGCTGCAGTACCAATGGTCACATGACGATACATGAAATTCCTGGCCACCATAGTATGGGCATCTACACCACAGGTACCTCTAGGTACTTTTGAAGAAATACGGCAGGGACCATTTGCACACAATTGGCATGATAGACCTTCTACACAAAACTGACATTGAATGGGTTGTTGTTGCGAAAACCTATCAAAAACATTGGTCATCTCTGCTTCATTAACCACCTGGTACATTTCTCTCATAGCAGGATCAATTATCACATTAAGGGGATATCCTTCTTTGGATTGATCATCTTTTTTTATGTGCTCTCGCTGCCATCTATGTAATTCATTTGTTTCTGGTGATTTGTCAAAACCCTGATAGTTTATTTTATGTTTTTTATGTAAGTCATTATGAAACTCCGGATCATTAGTATCCCCACTACCTAATTTTGACCCAATAGTGCTTTTTTCACCACTCATGCGCTCAGCACTTCTGTTATATGTTTTTTTAATATCCTGATCTGACATAAAAAGCCTCCTTTATCTATTTGTCCTTATTTTTACTTAGGAAGCATTTTTATATACAGATTTTTTAATTTAATTATTATCGTTTTATAGTTTTATATAAAAAAATTAAGGACAACTAGTTTTCACTTAGTCATCCTTAACCCATTTTTTATTCATATTCCCTTTTCCGTACTGTTAATTATCTTGCTAACTTATATATATTTAATACATCTTCTTTGTTCAATTTTTTGAAATTACCTACGGGTCCATTTGCAGTACATTTTTCGGCCATTAACTCTAGTTTATCTTCAGGAATATTTAGCCCCTCCAATGTTACAGGTAATCCTACAGAACTAAAGAAGTCTTCCATCTTAGATATACCCTCTAGTGCTATCTGCTCTATATCATTAAAGTCTGCTTCAACATTCCAGACCCTAACAGCAAATTGAGCAAATCTCTCCACATTTTCTTTATAGACATATTTCATCCAGGCAGGAAAAACTACAGCTAGTCCAGCACCATGAGCAACATCATAAATTCCACTGAGCTCATGCTCAATATCATGTGATGCCCAATCTTCCTGACGACCTGTCCCCAGCAAGTCATTGTGAGCAACAGTACCAGCCCACATTATTTGAGAGCGTGCCCCATAGTTGTTTGGATTCTCTAAAGCAAGTGGTACATTTTTTATCATTGTTTTTAAAGTAGCTTCACATAACCTATCAGTAAACCCAACATCATCTGTCTGTGTAAAATATCTTTCCATAATATGAGCCATAATATCAGCTGCTCCACATACTGTCTGATAATCAGGTAGTGTATATGTAATTTCAGGATTGAGGATAGCAAATTTTGGCCTAATTAAATTTGAGCCAGTACCTTTTTTTAACTCTCCTTCTTCTTTTGTAATCACTGAGCTAGGGCTAGATTCACTTCCAGCAGCTGGTATAGTCAATACAACACCTAAGGGCATAGACTCTTCAATTACTGCTTTCCCAGTATAAAAATCCCAAACATCACCATCATAAGGTACACCAACTGCAATAGCCTTAGCAGAATCAATTACACTTCCTCCACCTACAGCTAATATAAAGTCTATATCATTATCTATACATAATTTAATCCCTTCATTTACAAGTTTTAAACGAGGGTTTGGTTGTACACCACCTAATTCAAAGATATTAACCCCTGATTCTTCTAGTGATTTTTTCACGGTATCATAAAGACCGTATTTTTTTATACTTCCCCCACCGTAATGTAGAAGGACATTTTTTCCGTATTTCTTTGTCTCCTCACCCACACTTTTTTCTGTATCTTTACCAAAAATAATTTTTGTGGAATTTTGAAAAACAAAATCTTCCATATACTCATCTCCTAATTCTTTTTTTAAAAAACATCTAGATAATAATCTACCAAGTAATACTTTATCATATTCTCTTATTTATATATGTAATCTTATTTACATAGTAAATCCTTTTTATCATAAAAATATTAAACATCATGACTTCAGACACTGAACCGACAAGAACAGCATGGGTAGGACTTGTACCTCATACCTACTGTTTACTATATATACGAGGCACAGAAACAAATAAGAGACAGATATCTGTCTCTCAATAAAACTTATATAAATTTACTATATCAAATACCAAAATATTTATACCTTGAAACAAGTATTTATATTTATTATACTTTATTTATCAGCTTCAGTTACAGTATATTTATCTTCTAAATACAGATATACCGCTCTATCAAGAAACTCATTAAAACTCATGTTATCAGAAATAAATTTTTTCATTAATTCTCGATGTTTTTCCTTTTCAATTTTATAAGTACCACGTGTCATCCGCATATGTATTCCTCCTCGTTCTGAATTGAATATCGGTATATTATTTCTTTTCCATCCAATTTCCCCAATCCTCAACTTCTTGCTTAGGATCAAGCTTTCCGCTTAAATATAATTCTATAGTTTGATCAACAAATTCTTCAAATTCAATACCCAACTTACTTAATTTCTCATTTACCTTATCAAATTTTTTTTCTGGTAATCTATACGACATTCTTCTTTTCACATTATTCCCTCCTTTCACACCTATATTGTTAATTATAACCCAAAATACTATAATTTAAATATTAAATAGAATATTTATACATTTAGAGATGCTTTTAGAAATAAACCAAGGCCATTCGACATATTTTTTTTATTCCTTATATTATAAATTAAATAAAAACACTCCATTCTCCTGCTTTTATTTATATATTATTTGTTTTTTAAGATAAAAAATTGAATTGAAATTCTATAAAATATTAAATAAAAACTAATACTTAGTACATAATATTAGTAAAATAAGAAATGGAGGAATAGAGATGAAAAAATTACTTTTTGTATTTATTCTAATAGTATTAAGTATGCTAATAATATCCTGTGCAAATCAGGAACTAAGTCAGCCCTTTGATCCTATGGAATCTTCTATCTTTAAAATGGCTGATGTAAAAAATGCTAGAGTTCTAGAGAGCTTAGAAGTAAAATCAGGTGCCAGTGATAATTACAATACAATTGCAGTCTTGAATTCAGGTGATGTCGTGCGAGTACTTGGAAAAATTGATGATTGGTATGTAGTAAGATTAGAAAACTATAGAGTAGGATGTATAGACTCAACAAAAACAGAACCTGTTGTTAGGGATAATAGACAACCTCAAAGACCAAGACCAACTCTACCTGAACAACCTGATAGAGATGCAGATGATGAACCAGACCAAGTACCAAATATACCAAATCAACCGGATACACCAGGACAAGAGCCAAATGTACCAGAACCTACAGATCCAACACCAGACCCAACACCAGATCCGACACCTGAAGAACCTGACATTGAACCTGCTCCTGGAGAACCAGAACAACCACAACAACCAACAGTACCGGATACACCAGTTGAAAATGTAGATACAAGACAGGAGAGCCAATTACTAAATCTAATTAACCAGGAAAGGTCTAAGAATGGTTTGCCTACATTAAGCAATGACCCCGAATTAACAAGAGTGGCTCGTATAAAGGCACAGGATATGCTTGATAATAACTATTTCAGTCATTATTCACCGACCTATGGTAGCCCTTTTGACATGATGAATCAATTCGGAATAGATTATCAGTATGCAGGAGAAAATCTTGCTCAAAACACATCAGTTAATAGAGCACATACTGCTCTAATGAATTCTAGTGGCCATCGTAAAAATATACTAAATCCTAACTTTACACATGTTGGTATTGGTATAAAACAAGCAAGTAGAGGATATATCTACGTTGAAATGTTTATAGGAGTACCTCGTTAATAGGATATTAGGTTAATTTAAAATAATAATCTGAAGACATTCCTCAGATACAATAAAATAATAAAGGAACTCCCCAGAATTAAGTGGGGAGTTCGTTTAAATTAATATAATATTAAATATAATTGCTATTTTAAAAATATTTATTTTATATTCATGATTTATTTTTTATCGCAGTTTTATAGTCTAGTTTATTTGAAGTAAAATTATTACTCTTCATTACCTTCGTCTTCTGCCCCAAATGGACGACCTGGACGACGTGGAGGACATGGAGGAGGACACGGTGGGCAAGGAGGACAGACTAATTCAACTCCTGCTACTCTGTCAAGTGGAATAATAATACTGGCTGCTTCTTCAGTATCAATTATACCTGTTGGTCCATATATATCTACTGCTACTACGTCATTTTGAATTGCAACTAGTTCAACAAAGTCTTTTCCTACAAGAGTTAAGACACCAATTGCTTTTTTCATAAACTGACCACAACAGAATTCAACGACTACAATTTGGTCCTGAAACCCCTCATCTAATCTACGTTGAAAACATTCATGAGGTCTAAACATCTGTAGATTTAATTCCAATTCTTCATTGTTTTCTTCACTCATTAATTATACACCTCTTTCCTTTATTTGTTATTAACAATCCTTAGTGCTTGCTATGATATTGTGAACTAAGTGATTTCTTAAGATAAATATAAGTTGATTTACTATAAAATATGACAGATAATACAATATTGTGCATCAAATTTACAAATTATTTAAAAATACTTTATCATCACCACATTAATGGCGGAAAAACAAGTCATTTAAAGCGAATAAGTTCAGACTTCAGATTGAGCATAAAAAAATCCCAGAAGTCAATACTGGGATAAGTTCATTGTTATATCTTATAATGCAAAAAGCGTAAGTCTAGTGAAATTTAATCATTCAAGAAAAACATATCATTCAAGAAATCTAATATTTTATTATCTTCATCCAATTCCATGTTTTCAACTAATTCTTTAAGCTCGCCTTTGTCAAACCAAAGTCCATGTCCGTTAATGCATTTGTCAATCGTAATATTCTTCGTATATTTACCCTCTTTATTTAGGCAAACAATTTTATCCATTTCTTTAGAACAAATCGGACAATTCTTAGAGGCTTCTTTAAAGGCATCTTCTTTCTTCAGCTTACTAATTATCCCATATTTTCCTGTATAATCATCTAATAATAAGCCCAATTCACCTGCGTCAAGCCAGATACCTTTGCATGAAACACAATAATCCACTTCAATTTTATGTAATTCTATAATAATCATTTCCTCTTCACAAACAGAACACTGCATTTATTCACCCACTTAAATACATTTAATGATGATTAACTTGAAAAACTTACATCAACTGCTTCTCTTTCATTTTGATCCTCAATTTCAAAATATTCATGTGCTTTAAAGGAAAAAATACTAGCAATTAAATTAGAAGGAAATATCTCTATTTTATTGTTAAAAAACAGTATTTGATCATTATAATTTTGGCGTGCAAAAGAAATTCTATTCTCTGTCGATACTAATTCCTCTTTTAGCTCACGGAAATTTTCGTTTGCCTTTAAATCTGGATAATCCTCTACAAGTAACATTAATTTACTTAAAGCCCCATTCAATTCACTCTCGGCCTTAGCCTGTTGACCTGGACTACTTGCAGTCAGTGCTGAACTCCTTGCCTGTATAACTCCTTCTAATGTTTCTTTTTCATGGTCCATATACCCCTGTACTGTTTCAACCAGGTTCGGAATAAGATCATGTCTTCTCTTTAATTGAACATCAATCTGAGACCAGGAATTCTCAATACGATTGTCCAATGTAATCATCTTATTATAAGTTAAAATTGAAAAAGAGACACTAAAAATAACAAACACTAAAATTAATATAAGTGACATGTTTAATAACCCCCTATTATTTTTTATTTATTACATAAAGAACTAGTAACTTTCTTCTTCTAATGAGACTTCTCCGGATAATTTATTTTTATATTGCCATTACATGCCCGGCAACGTATTGAATGTTTTTTAAAGCCTTCAGAAAGTTGAATAACATTTCCACAATCACAAGAAAAGAATTCCCACTCGTCTTCAAAACGATCATGTACCATTATGTATTTGTCCTTATCTACTTTTTCTTTAATATTTTCACGTATTTCATCTGCATTAGAGTTAACTTCTCTTTCCTTTATTTTTATTTCTTTATCACAATGAAAGCATTGTATCCTTTTCCCTCTAAAGGTTGGTGCTAGTTGCAGAACATAACCACAATCACAAAAGAAAGATTCCCAACTACCTACTTTCTTTCTAATATATAAATTGCCATCTATTAAACCATTTACATCCTTAACTCCATCTTCAAAAGGATTTTCTTTATAAGGAGATTTAGGTTCTATAGAGCTGGCATTTACTAACTGATGTTTGCTACCACATCGAGGACAGTGTATTTGATCCCTAGTAAAATCCTCAGGAATTTTTAGTTTCAAGCCGCAATTACAAAATATAAATCTAAAGTTATTAATTGCTTTATCCAGATCCTTTGTCTCCCTAACAATATCCAGTATAGTTTTTCCATTCATGGGGGATTCTACTTCTCCATCAGTCTTAAGAGGTACATAATCTTCTTCAAGAACTGATTTAGGAATGATAGACTCAGTTGATTTAGCTACATAATTAAAGGAATCTTGATAATCCTTATAGTTTGCACCTTTAGAAATATTTCTTAATATCCTGACTCTGTCCTCTACAGGGGGGTGTGTCTTGCTATTCTTTTTATTAATTGGATTTATTATATAAAAAGGAGCAGTATTATATCTGGCTTCATGTAATAATGAATCATTGGATGATATTTTCTCCAAAGCTGATGCTAGTCCTTCAGGATACCTTGTAAGACGAACAGCTGTAGCATCGGCTAAATATTCTCTATTTTTAGACAAACTAAAATATAACGAAGCATTAATATGTTCTTGTACTTGTTCTAAATAATCAAAAATTGTTGTTTCATCTTTATTATAACTGCTTCTACTATCATAGTCGAATCCACCTAACAAAGCAGCCTTAGCTTTGAAATTTAATATTGTACCTGCAAAAGTTAGATAGAGGGTATCCCTATTAATAATATGAGAGAGTTCATGTGCAATAACCCCCTGCATCTCATTGCGACTTAATTGTGTCAGTAATCCAGTAGTTACCACTATGGCGCTATCTTCTATCTTTATTCCTGTAGCAAAGGCATTTGGAACAATACTAGGCGTTGCATATAATTTAGGCTTAAATTTACTATTTGATGCTATCAGCAACTCCTCTAATATATTAAACAATTGAGGATGCATAGAAGGTGTGAGTTCCTTTGCCCTACACCGTGATAATATTATTTCATTACCATATAAATAACTAGTAATGCCCTCTAAAAAAAATATAAATAAACCTATAGCCCCACCTATTGTACCAAAGAAAAGACCAGAGCTTATTAGACCAGTCAAAAAGAATGTATATCCAAATAAAACAGTTGCTACAAGAAAGCCAGAGAAAAAAGAATTTAAAGCAAGAATCAGTAATAGCATGGTTGTTTTACGTTTGTTTGCACGAATAATTTCCCACATTAGATCACAACCTTTATATACCTCTATTAAAACCAAGTAAATTAATAGTACTAGTTCAACTAACTAAATAATGTATAAATTTAATTTATATAAATTAAATTTATACACTATTTGTCAAATTTAGTCTATTATATCATATATCTAATGAAATTTCATCCATTTTCTGATTGTAAATATATACTTTGTGTAGGATAAGCAAAACTAATTCCCTCTTTTCCAAATTCTTCTTTCATTCTTAATAATATTTGATGATTTATATTCATGTAGACATTATAATCCCTATCATTAACAAAATATACAACCTCAAATATCAAGGAGTAATCCCCATATGATTTAAAATGGCATCTATCAAAGTCTATTTTATCCTGTTCTTCAATTATATCCCTTACAATGCCCTGTATCTTTTGTAAATTATCTAAAGATGTCTGATACACAACACCAAAATTAAACAAAATTCTACGTCTCTTCATCCGCTTATAATTTTTAACCCGAGAATTTATTAGATCTTTATTGGAAAAGATTAATTGCTCCCCACCAAGACTACGTATATGTGATGTCTTAATACCAATGTGTTCTATTGTACCCATAAATTCACCGATAATAATAAAATCTCCTATTTCAAAAGGCCTATCAAAGAAAATTATGAAATAACTAAAAATATCCTCCAGTATTGCCTGGGCAGCAAATGCAATAGCAACACCGCCAATACCAAGACCGGCTATCAACCCAGAAATCTTTACACCCATATTATCTAATATAATTAAACCTGCAATAAACCAAATAGTAACCTTAACTGCAAGGATAACAGCATCAAATATTTGTTTCTTACTATCATCCTGTAGTTTTTTACCCCAGTATTTATTTAACCACTGTATTGTTAATTTTTGTAAAAGAGTTATTCCATAAAAAACAATTAATATTAAGGCTATATAATTAATAATTGTACTAATTAATTGATGTAAAACTAACCTATTTACACTTATGTAAAAAACTGCAAAATATAATAAGGGAAATACCCTAGACCTAAGAATCGCTATTATATTAACTTTATTACCACGTTTATTAATCCATTTTTGTAATTTACCTGATATATAAGATGTCAGCCTAACAAGAATAATACCACTAGTAAAAAATATTAATGCTAGTATAAAATCGTGGTAAGTATTCTGTTGAATAATTTGCGAAAAAACTTCTACAAAGATAATATCACTCCTTTTTAATACATTTTGATAATTTTAATATCTTCAATATCTTTAATATCTTTCAGTTGATTATCTTTTATATCTTATTTCAAAGTATCATTTTCATTTCAATAATACCATAAATTTACATTAGTTTCAATCAAAGAAGCCTAGCTTGAGTTTGTATTCTATACTTGCACTCTTAAGTATATTATAATACTAATTAGTATAGTTAAAATAGCATATATTTATAATAAACCCCCTTAGTAGATTGGGAAATCAATATCATTAATAAAATCTACTAAGGGGTTACATATTATCTAACTTTCAAGCTGTTCCTTCTCCATAATTAACTAATAAGTATGCTAGGGTTTAATTATAGCTTACATATATAATTATAGTCTCTCTACTAAATAATCCAGAACCTTATCAATCTCGACTCTATCTTGCTCCAGGGTATTTCTATCCCTAATTGTAACCTTGTGATCATCAAGGGTGTCAAAATCTACTGTGATACAGAAAGGTGTACCTATCTCATCCTGACGTCGATACCTCTTGCCGATATTTCCACTATCATCATACTCAACATTAAATACTTTATTTAATTTATTATAAATATTTTTTGCTATATCTGGTAATGTCTTTTTCTTACTTAATGGGAATATAGCTGCCTTGATAGGTGCTAATTTTGGATTAATATCAAGGAAAACCCTATCTGAACCATCGATTTCATCTTCACTATAAGCATCTACCAAGAAGGCCAACAGCATTCTATCCACACCTACAGAAGGCTCAATAACATATGGTACTACATGTTCTCCCTTTTCATGGTCAAAAATAGTTAACTTTTTACCAGATTGCTCTATATGTGCATTGACATCAAAGTCAGTTCTATTGGCAATACCCCATAATTCTTCCCAACCAAAAGGGAATTTATATACGATATCTGTAGTAGCTTTAGAATAATGAGCTAGCTTTTCTTCTGCATGGTCACTATACTTTAGTCTATCCTCGGAAAGTCCTAAGCCTTTTAGCCAATCCATAGTATATTGACGCCAATAAGTAAACCATTCATCATCATCACCTGGCATAACAAAGAATTCTAACTCCATCTGTTCAAACTCCCTTGTTCTAAAAATAAAGTTACCTGGAGTTATCTCATTTCTAAAGGCTTTCCCAATTTGTCCTATTCCAAAAGGCAACTTAACCCTTGTGGTATCGGCAACATTCTTGAAATTCACGAAAATACCCTGTGCAGTCTCTGGGCGAAGATAAACTTCATTTGAAGAATCCTCAATAACTCCCTGGAAGGTTTTAAACATTAGATTAAATGAGCGAGCATCTGTCCAATCGACTTTTCCACAACTAGGACATTTAAGTTCATTTTCATTTATAATATCGGTCATTTCATCTTCTGTTTTACCTTCAACATCCTGCTCCAGGGCATCTTCAATAATATGGTCTGCTCTGAACCGGGATTTACATGTTTTACAGTCTATTAAGGCATCATTAAAATTACTTAGATGACCAGATGCCTCCCATGTTTCAGGATGCATAATAATAGCTGAGTCAAGACCTACTACATCATCTCTTTCTTGTACAAAACTCTTCCACCAGGAGTCTTTTATATTCTTCTTTAATTCAACTCCCATCGGACCATAATCCCAGGTATTAGCCATACCTCCATAAATCTCTGAGTTTTGATAGATAAAGCCACGACGTTTACATAATGCCACTATCTTGTTCATCAAGTCTTCTCCAACAATATTTTTTTTCATTTCATTTTACCTCCATAATATATTTAGTTTCGCTAGTAATCTAGCCTGGCAGATTTCTTCTTTTATAAGATGGGTTCTAGCCTATATTTAGTAATTTACAGTCGGTATTTAAGTAATTTAAATTCAGAAAACCCCCAGGTCAGATGACCTGAGGGTCCAATTGGACGGTTCCACCTCAGTTGTTGAATTTTTTTAAAAACCCAACCACTCTTAAATATGTACAAAAATAATGTTGGTGCCGCTTCACAATAGCACAGGCTTTCACCACTCCCTGCTCGCTAAAATATATTGCTACTATCTCCCAACTGTACTTTAAATTATTCTATTTTAATTTGCTTCTATTATAATTCTATTTACACTAATTTGTCAAGTGGCTATAGTTATTCACCATTAAGGTAATTATCCAAATTGTTATCTGTTTACTGAAAATAGACTAATATATTAATATAATTAATTTAGATGATAATAATAAATACAGGAGGTTTAATACATAATGGATAATAAAAACATTAAAATAAAAAGTATTAAAATGGACGAAGGTGAAGGCGCTATAGTTAAAAGGTTATTCCCTACAAAAAATTATGATGGGCATCATGACCCCTTTGTACTTATGGATGAATTCTTTGTCTCTCCCCCCAGTGGATTCCCTGCTCACGAACACCGGGGATTTGAAGCAATCACCTATATGCTAGAAGGCTCTTTTCGTCATGAAGATAATCAAGGTAACAAGGCTGAAGTGGGTACAGGTGGAGTTCAGGCTTTCAATGCAGGAAAAAGCATAAAACATTCTGAAGCACCTGGCGAAGAAAAACTTAGCCATGGTATTCAACTGTGGATTAATTTACCTGCTGATGAGAAACAGTCTGAACCTGAATACCAACAAATAAAAGGTGAAGATATTAATGAAACACAGAGTGATGGAATAACCGTTAGAACAATAGCTGGTAATAATTCCAATCTTAAACTGCACACCGATTTGATTTATAAAGATATAAGCATTTCCGCATCAAAGGAATATAGTTTTAATCTTCCAGTTGATTATACAGGAATTATTTACGTGATTGAAGGAGAGTTAATAGCTGACAGTCAAACTTTGAGTGCTGGCGAAGGATTGCTAGTAAATAATCTGGATGATCTTAAGTATAGAACAAAAAAAGATACTAGAATCATTGAATTAAAGGGAAAACCACATGGTAATAAGATTCGGATTAGGGGGTCATTCGTTGAGTAAGTTATAAAATAACATTATAACACATCATTTTAAAAAATATATTTAGTAATTAAACATTTTAAGGAGCAGCACGAAGCTGCTCCTTTTCATATTCAAAATCATATATTAACTTTATTTTTATATAAGATTAATTCTCAAACTTAAGTGATTAATATCTCATTATTTATGCCCAATTGTTTGATTTAAAATATTATCAAATTTTATATTTTATTTAAAGTAATTTTCTATATAATTTAACATCTTTACTGTTGCACCTATTGCTGAAGTAGTCTGATCTGGGTCAAGTGCTTTTGTTTTAAATTCTTCTCCCTGGTAACTCCAAGTAATTACAGTCTCTACAAGGGCGTTTGTATGTCCTCCAGGGGGAATTGTAACTATATAATCCATCAGTACAGGTAATTCCTGCCCAATCTCCTTATATATCATTAACAGTGCATTCATAAAAGCATCATACTGACCGTCACCATTAGAAGATGCCTCATACTTTTTCCCATCAATTTTAATACTTAATGTAGCTACTGGTTTTAAACCATTAGCATAACATATATAATAATTATCGAGTTTTACAATCTCCGATATAAAATTATCCTCTAATACATCTGATACTATATAGGGCAAATCCTCAATAGTAATATTATTCTTCTTATCGCCTAATTCAATAACCTTTTGGGTTACTTTATTAAGTGATTCTTTATCTAATTCAATACCAAGTAAATCTAAATTTTTCCTAATACTTGCTTTTCCAGAAGTTTTACCAAGGGCATATTTTCTACTACGTCCAAATCGCTCTGGTAATAGGTCATTATAATATAAATTTCCTTTATTATCTCCATCAGCATGAACACCACAGACCTGTGTAAAGACATTAGCCCCTACAATAGGTGTGTTTGCTGCAATTCTCTCACCACTAAAACGCTCTACAATATCACTAATTTCATATAACAATCCCTCATCAACAGAAGTCTTGATTTGGAGGTGGTCATTAATTGCTACAATAGTATTAGCCAATGCAGCATTTCCAGCCCTTTCTCCAAGACCATTAACAGTTGTATGTATCCCAGAAACACCTGCTTTAATAGCTGCAATTGTATTAGCTACCGCAAGTCCATAATCATTATGTGCATGATAATCAAAGGTTAAATCCGGAAACTTTTCTACCATTTGTCTGGAAAAATCCTCGGTCTGATCAGGGTTTAAAATCCCTAAAGTATCAGGCAACATAAATCTTTTTATATTTTCATCCTTTAGGGCATCTATCAATGAAAAAACATATTCAGGTGAATCTTTCATCCCATTTGACCAGTCTTCTAAATATAAATTTACATCGATAGATAATTCTTTGGCATATTTAATAGTATCTCTAATATCATTTATATGTTCATCAAGTGTTTTCTTTAATTGTATTTCGACATGCTTTAATGAGCCTTTGCAAAGTAAATTAACAACTCTTGCACCTGCTTGATGTATCCAATCAATAGATTTTTTTCCATCAATAAAACCAAGAACTTCAATTTTATCGAGCAAATTATTTTTACGAGCCCATTTAGTTATTTTTTTTACAGACTCCAACTCTCCCTTTGATACCCTGGCTGAAGCTATCTCAATTCTATCTACTTTTACTTCTCCTAATAATAATTTTGCAATATTATATTTTTCGATGTCAGTAAATGAAACACCAGAAGTC
>JADQBV010000216.1 GCA_016278415.1 Halanaerobiales bacterium | reverse complement strand
TTCTCTCAAATGCCCAAGTGGAGAAACTCTTTGTATTTGCTAAGGATATACTTGACAAAAAACAGGATGGTATTAATACTTTGATTAGGCCTATTTTAATCAGAGCCTATTATAATGCCTGGGAAGAATATAATTAAAATCTTAAAATAATTTTAATTAGTTTTCATAAAAAAGAAGGAGATGGTTATTAAAATGTTAGCGAATGAATTTATTGCAACAATAATTTATGCTACACTGGCATTAGCTTTAATGTTTTTGGGTTATAAGTTCTTTGATTGGATTACCCCATATGATTTCTCAGAAGAAATTGAAGAAAAGAATCCAGCTATAGGTGCAGTAATTGCAGGAATATTTATAGCTGTAGCTATCATTATTAAAGCTGTCATTATTTAAAGAAACCTTATGAAAGAAGGATATATATTAGAGTTGATATGTAAAAGAACTATCTAAAAAGAATAGAAGGAATTAGTTCTATGAATCCAATCATTTCAAGTATAGTTTATTTTATTATTGGCATGTTATTTTGCGCTTTAGGTTATAAGATATTCGATATTATAACACCATTTGATTTAAATGAAGAGATTGATAACCATAATATAGCTGCAGGTTTAACCGTTGCTGGTATTTTTGTCGGTATAGCTATAGTTGTAAGTGCGGCGATTATTTAAAAGATTAAATTATCAATTAACTGCAGATATGAAACTAGAATTTTTATTTAATAGAAAGGTGGTAAAATTATATGTATAAGATAGAAGATGGAGTAATAAAATTGGAGAATGGAACCATAAATGAAGGTTTAATCGCAATAGCCAGTGGTAAGGGTGGTGTAGGTAAGTCAACTGTTACAGTCAATCTAGCTATTTCCCTGGCTGAGGCTGGTAAGACGGTTGGTATTCTTGATGCAGATATTTACGGATTCAGTATTCCCAGAATTATTGGACTAAAAGATGAGGCTAAGGTTAGAGATGAGAAGATAATAATCCCACCAGAATCCTTTAATATTAAGGTTATCTCAATGGGCTCATTTGTAGACTTTGACCCCAATAAAAAACCAATCGCCCTACAGAATGGTCCTGCCTGTCACTAAATAATATAAGGCTTAATTATATTATTTAAGAAAATTTCATAATAAACCAGATATCATAATTAAATGTTAAGCAGATGATTAAGACTGAGTAGGCGGGAGTATAGTTTGATTATGAAATAGGCTTATTTATAAAAGTTGTTACAGTAGATCTTTATCTATAAAGTATTTGTCACATCAACTCTATAATAAGTCAAATTATCAGAAGGTGATATAAATGGGTAATTACGATTATCAGATTATAATAGTAGGTGCTGGCCCAGCAGGGTCTATCTGTGCATATCAGTTGGCTTCTCGGGGTATATCTGTTCTATTAATTGAACAGGAAAATCTCCCCTGGGAGAAACCATGTGGTGGAGCTCTCTCCATAAAAGCAGAAGAATTGATAGATTTTGGTATAAATGATGTAATTGTCAATAAGATAAAGACTGTTACCTTTAAACATGGAAATAAAAAGATTACCTATAATAGTAATAAACATTTCACTAATCTTGTCAATCGGAGTCAGTTCGATTATCACTTAACAAGGGAAGCCTGTAAAAGTGGAGCGGTATTGCATGAAGGTGAGAAAGTACAGGAAATAATGGAAGTTGAAGATGGAGTTGCGGTAATTACATCAAAGGGTAGCTATTACAGTAAATTAGTAATAGGAGCTGATGGTGTTTTAAGTAAAGTAGCGTCAAGTATGAGGCTTAATCAGCAGCAGGAAAAATCGATAACATATGAAGGTGATCTATCTATAACAGACCCCACTATGAAAAAAGATAAAATCTTAATCGATTTGGATATAATATCAGATGGATATGGCTGGGTATTTCCTAAAAAGGATAGGCTTTCAATTGGTATTGGACAGGTTGTCAAGAAAAAAATTTATTATAGGAAAAGATTTTATGATTTTGTCACCGAACAGAATCTTGATAATTATAAATTCAGCTATAAACCTAGAGGATATTTAATTCCTACCGGTGGTAAGATTAATCAAATATATAATGAATATGCCCTGTTGGTAGGTGATGCAGCAGGTCTGGTTGACCCACTAACTGGAGAAGGTATCTACTATGCCCTTAGAAGCGGAATCGTAGCAGCTGAAGTTATCAATGATATGTTCAGGGGAAAGGCTGGGCTAAAAACTTACCAGGAGAAAATAGAAAGAGAGATAGGAGCTGAATTTAAGACTGCCAGTAGATTATCATATCTTTTTTATAAATTTCCTGCAATTGTATTTAATGTAATGGAAAAAGATAAGACAATTATCAAATCAATAATTAAATCTATCAGTGGAGAGATAAGCTATAGAGATTTCTATAATAACTTAAATAAGTTCTCTCTTTTATCTAATAGCCTTAGATTATACTTAAAGAGTTCTTAAAATAGATGGGATATTTATAAAAAATTAATTTTCAGTAAAAGAATATAAAAAAAGCCAGGGAATATAAGTAAATTTCCCCTGGCTTTTTTTACATTAATATATTTATTTCTTAACACTATAAAAGCCAGGCATTCCAAGTAACAAGAGAATTAAGATAAGAAAAATGATTGATGCTCCACCACCGCCATAACCGTAGTCTCCCATAATATACAACTCCTTTC
>JADQBV010000074.1 GCA_016278415.1 Halanaerobiales bacterium | reverse complement strand
AAAGATTATTTTGGAATAGTGATGGAACACCTAATTTTGGTATTCCAGGATATAAGATAGATAATTCAATTAAAGCAGTTGTTAAAATAATAGTAGAGTAAGCAAATTTAATTGATATAAATGTGCTGAAATATAGTGATTTTTAATCCTAAATTCCAGCACTCTTTTCTATCAACTGAGTAAAAAGATTTCATTTAGTTAAAAAAAATAAAATAAACTGAAAATTATGAAGAGACGGAATAAAAAGGGGGTAGTAAGTTTTGGTATAAAGCCAGAACTTTTATTATTATGAAATTATTAATAGGCAAAAAGATTAAGTATATATTTTTGGAATTAAGAGAGATTTTATTAAAAATAGAAGGTAAATTAATAAGATTGATTAGCAAAATAAATATTGGAAAAAGGCTAATTTTGTTTATATTTTTATTGATTTTATCGGTGGTTTTCATTAGTTTTTACCAATATGCAAGTACATATACTACTAATGTGATTGAAAGAGAAAAAAGTATGTTAACTCAGAATATGTCAACTTTACTTAGTCTATTAGAAGGGAAAAAAGAAGAATATCAAAATTATGCCAACATATTATCAGAAATGCCTTCAGAAAGCGATATGAAGGGTAGTAATGCTAATACAAACTTATTATATAAGTTTAAAAGTAAATTAAATATAAATGGTATCGACTTAGAATTGCGAAGTAATCAATTTGAGGTAATAGAAACTATAGAATCTAGTTTTCAACCCGATGGGAAAAATTTAAAAGATACTTTACAAACCTTTAGTAGTCAAGGGATACCATTAACTTTCTTTAAAGATAGTGACTCATATATTCAATTAGTTTCAATTAGCCCAGTTATGGATGAGAATGGTTTTAATGCCATCGGTACAATAATTGTAAGTAGAATACTTTATGTGGAGTTTTTAAATTATTTGCAGACTAATTTGGGTGTACCAATACAATTATATAATGGAGAAGAGTTATTTTATAGCAGTAATGAAAGTCATGAAAATTTAATAAGTAATGAGATAGTTAATAGTTTTAATGAGGAAAATAATAAGCAATATGAGATTAAGGAAAGGTTAATTAATGATCATAAATTCCTTATTGGATATGTACCCATTAGGGATTTTTTTGGACAATCAATAGGATATTTTACAATTATTTCATCTTTGGATGAATCACAGGCAGCGATAAATAATATGTTTAGAAGGATAATTGTAATATCAATTATTATTTTATGTATTTCCCTATTAATAACAATAGTAATTACTAGGAGTATTACATTGCCTCTAAGAAAAATTATTGGAACTACGCAATTGATTTCTAAGGGAAATTTATCACAAACAGTTGAGATAAAAACTGGAGATGAACTTGCAATATATGCTGGGCATTTTAACAAGATGATATATCAATTAAGGGAGATGATTGGTGACTTACTTAAATCGTCTAAAAATATAGTTGATTTAGCTACTGATCTTTCTGCTGGTTCTGAGGAAGCCAGTGCCTCTTCTGAAGAGGTAGCTGCTTCTAGTCAGGAAATTGCAAGTGGAGCTGAAACACAGGCTCTAGAGATTGAAAATGCCTATGAAATTGTGACAGACATCAAGAAAAAAGCAAAAAATGTAAACATAAACACAGTAGATGTTTTTAATAGTATAGAGAATGCCTTTGCCAAATCATCAACTGGTTTAAATGTCATGAGTGAAGTAGGGAATGATATGAAAAGTATACTTACTGAAGTTAATTTAACAGGTGAAGAAATATTTTTATTAAAAAAACAAATTAATAAGATAGATGATATAATTGAAGCCATTACTTATATAAATGAAGAAACCACATTATTATCATTTAATGCTGCTATAGAAGCTGCTAGAGCTGGTCAAGCTGGAAGGGGCTTTGCTGTTGTAGCAGATGAGATAAGGAAACTAGCAAATCAGTCAAATAGTTCTCTAGAGGAAGTAAATGAGATATTTAATCAAATCAATACTGCAATGGACACGGTTATTAAGTCAGTAAAAGTAAGCCAAGAACTTGTTCGTGACGGTGATAAATCTGTTGTTTTCGGTGGAGAGGTTTTAAATGATGTAAAAATGTCTATAGATATGGCCAAGAAATTTGCGAAAGAGATTAATAATGATGCAAAAGAGCAAGCGGATGGTGCTGTAAAAATTGAAGAATCTATAAGTAATATTAAAGAGGTCTCGAAACAAAATTCTCAAGGGGCAAATCAAGCAGCAAGGGCTAATAATGAGCAAGCTGAAATAATAGCCCAGGTATCTAGTACATCAGAACAATTACTTGAACTGGCAAATAATCTGAATCTTATTAGTCAAAAATTCAATCTTTAAATTTCCAATTATTACTAGCTAATTTACTTCTATATTATAAAGTGTTATCATATAATTATGGAAATTCGCTGAAAAATTGAAGCAAAAGAGGCAAAAAATATGAAATATGGTATATTGGAGAACTTTTTGAATGTTATATATAGTAAAATAAGAAGTGTTAAAATACATTATCGTTTAATAGTATTATTCTTATTATTATCACTATTACCTATGTTAGTTATAAGTATTTTTTCATATAAGGAATCCAGTGATGCTATACACAATAAGATAGATACCTACTCTAGGCAGGTTGTAAATCAGGTTTCTAAAAATATTATGGTTGAATTGGATCGATTAG
>JADQBV010000433.1 GCA_016278415.1 Halanaerobiales bacterium | reverse complement strand
GAATAGTGGCTCACTTTTTCCGGACAGGTGGCTCAATACCATCAAGATTACTCAGTCTTATATCAGTTATAATCCTACATAAGTCTATAATAATATAAGAAAAAGGTGGTAATCATGTTTAAGTATTTCACTAAAATGTTTTCAGAAGAGAATATAAATGTTAGGAATGTGGAGCAAAAACATTTCACTTTAAAGCAAGCTAGAGAAAAGTACATTTCTCAACTGGAGAACTATATACAAAGTGAACGAGAAAAAAATGAATTATATATGGTTTAATTATAGTATAAGAATTATCAAAAGCCCATTTTGCTCTCGGGCTTTATTTTTTATATCAAATAATACATTTTTTACAATCTCTTTGTGTACCATTTCTTTAATATATTGTATTATTTTAAATAGCACAATTCGGCATTGTTATATTACTATCAATGATATTTAGTACATATATTTACAATATTGTATTAATACACTTATATTATGACAATTAAATCCTGCTCATTTAGTGAAAATAATACACTTTTGCTGATTAAAATAGTTCAAAGCATGTATTTAGATAAAAAATGTAATTACTTTTATTTTCTAAAAATTATAGCAATAAAGACTTGCAATATAGTTTTTAATAAAGTATAATTAATGGTATAAGAGATTCAAAAGCTTATAAGAGAATAAGAATAAAAGCTAATTAATGTTTGAAAGATCCATAAGCTTATAAGACAATAAGGAGGGTGATTTTATGTCACACTTAGAGGTAATTTCTTTTTTGCTAGAACATGCATCAGAACAAAATGTTCTTGATTATGTAGCTCAAAAGATAAGAACAAGTGAAAACTATTTCTCTAGATTCAATAAAGACAAATTATTGACAGACTTTACATTTTCTATCTAAGTACTTGATTTATACCAATACTTAATTTAGTAATTAAAGTTTATAATATTGAAAATTAAGAAATAAGACATTAAAAAGGTCAGGAATTTTACTTCCTGACCTTTTTCTTTATATTATTTAGAAGAATCACCTAACACTCATGACCAACTGCTACTAAT
The DNA here is from genome assembly GCA_016278415.1 of Halanaerobiales bacterium. The sequence continues at coordinate 1,651 of JADQBV010000433.1, read as the reverse complement.
CTTTTTTGCCTCACACGACTGCAAGTAGCAGTAAGTCTCAGTATTTGTTCTTCTATGTTTCAGTATAATCCCTGAAACTAAGAATCACTTAACACTTATGATCAACTTACCAACTTACTTAACTACAGTTAGCTTCTTTTCTGTTAGGAGGGCCTTTTTTAAGGCCTCATCTACAGTGGATATTGTTGATATATTAAGGGATAGCTTCTGGTCGATATCATTCTTGTTATCCATTGGTATTAATATTTTCCTTATACCTGCTTGTTCAGCAGCGTGTATTTTTTCCCGAACACCACCGACAGGTTTTACTATACCCTGAATAGATACTTCTCCAGTTACGGCAATATCCTGTCTAAGAGGAATTTTTTCTATAGCACTGATGATAGCAAGTAATATAGCAATTCCAGCAGATGGACCATCTACATTGCCACCACCTACGATATTAACATGTAAATCATAGTCTGCCATACTCTTTCCTGTTATTCTACGTACAACTACAGCAGCATTAAATAAAGAGTCTTTGGCCATACTACCAGCAGTCTCATTGAAACGAATCTTCCCTTTACCTTTCCCTTCTGCCGGAAAAGCAACTGCTTCTATTTCAATGATGGACCCAATAAAACCATGTACTCCCAGTCCAAATATTTTACCGATCTGGGCTTTTTTGCTAACTTCAACCTTATTATATGGTGTCATACGTCTATTTTGTAAGGCCTGGTGTAAGATCTCTTTACTTATTATCAGTGAGCTACTATCGGAATCATTTTCATATAAGGCAAGACTATAGGCATCTAATAGAAGGTTTATTGCCGTTCTCCCTTCTATAGTGTAATCACTTATTATTGTTGGTACTTCCTCTTCTACCTGTACATCCAATTTCTTAAGTGCATTCTCAACTATATTTTGAATATCAATTTTGTTTAAGGGATTAAAGAAGACTTCGGCACAACGAGAGCGGAATGCTGGATTAATTGATTCAGGGCTCCTTGTGGTAGCCCCAATCATTATAAAATCAGCTGGAGCACCTTCTTTAAATAACTTTTTTATATATAATGGTACATTATCATTGTTTTCATCATAATATGAAGACTCAAACGTAACTCTCTTATCTTCCATGACTTTCAAAAGTTTGTTCTGTAGCATAGGATCAAGTTCACCTATTTCATCAATGAATAAAACCCCACCATGTGCCTCTGTAACAAGTCCTGTCTTGGGTTCAGGGACACCTTCATCAGCCAGACCCCTTTTTGCTCCCTGATATATAGGGTCATGAACAGAACCTAATAGTGGATTTGTGACTTCTCTGGGGTCCCAACGCAAGGTAGTACCATCTACTTCAACGAATTTAGAATCCTCATAGAAAGGAGTCTTTGCTCTTTTCCTTGCTTCGTTTAAAGCCAGACGGGCAGCGGTTGTTTTCCCTATACCTGGTGGTCCATATAATATTACATGCTGAGGATATGGTGAAGCAATCTTCGAGACTAAAGCCTTTATGGCTGTATCCTGACCAATTACTTCATTAAAATTCTGGGGTCTTACCATATCTAATGTAGTTCTATTTAGGTTTCTGCCCTCCATTACTTCCAATTGAGCCAATTTTCTTAATGTCTTGGCATTATCAGCAGTCTTTTTATCACTAACTATTTCTTTT
>JADQBV010000236.1 GCA_016278415.1 Halanaerobiales bacterium | reverse complement strand
CCCCTGTCGGCACCTCAAATATAAATACAGAAATAGCAGCAATTGACTGAAGTATGGTGATCTCCGTAAAAGATAGTCCTTTTGCAATTAGAAAGAGTATAATGATAGGTCCCAGGATCAATAATTCTGCAAAAGCAGAATAGATATAGTATGTTTTTATGTTTTTAATATATTCCATGATAATCACCTTTTCCCATTTATTTATGTTAAAAAATGGGTATTTAGGCTATTTTATTAAATTATTATGGGAATGTCAATTATTTTTTTAAAAAAACTCAAAAATAAACTCAAAAAAACCAAAATCACTTTTACACTATACTTTCATTAATTCAATTGTGTTATTTATTACCAGTTCTAAGCTAGTTTGATTGGCTTTTCGCTAAGGGCTAAAAATGCATTACCAGTAAACGACTTGTACTGTACATTCCTGCACTTTCCAAAGTCTTTTTTGAATTATGATTATAATACCAGCAGCCGGCAACTGGTATATAGTTATTTTGATAACAAATTTCCTTTAATTGTAAGATGGTATTTCTACCAATACCACTGACTCTGTTTTCTGAGAGTGTAAACATTCCAATGCTAGCAATATCCTCATAAAATGAACTCTTCTCAATTATCCCAATAGATACAACTCCCTTATCGAGATACCCAAGATAGATTTCATTATTTTTTATTCGCATTTCCAATTCATCTAAAAAATCCCCACTTTTATCTTTAATAAACTTTATATCATTTTCTGTTGCCAATTCACAATAAAATCCCTTAATAATTTTGGAATCACCAATTCCTCTTTTAGAATCTTGGAAAAAATAAGCCTGTAATTCTATCTGTTTTTGATAATCTATTGCATTAGTCAAAAAGAAATCTGCACTAGTGGGCACAAAGGCTTTTTTTACATCTTCATAACGCCGTATTTTATCAAATATTTCCTGAGAAAAATGTCTATATTCCTTTACTAAATAATATTGTGTAATAATACTTTTATTAAAGATAGAGAAACATCCAATTTGATTTGAATTATCACATATCTCATAATGATTAGATTTCATAATATGATCTTCTAAAAATGATTCTATATAGAAACTATGTTCATTTATATTATCTAATAATTTATCCTTGATTTTTCCATATCTAACAAGAATAATTTTTAAATTCAAAATATCAACCTCCATTTTTTTATTGCTTTCATATAATGATATATTCCCCAATATCGAATTATTTGAAAGCTGTAAGTTGTACCTTAATCATACAACTTACAGCTTTTTATCCTTATTACTTGACCTTAATTAAGTTTCAACTTACCTAATGTTTAATCATTCTATAAAACAAGGAAGTCTTTTTTTTTGTTTTCTGGGATACTTAGTCTTTTAATCCTAATTCCTGCTCAAAAGCAGCAGAAAGATCCCATGTTCCATACTCAGTATTTGCTAAGATAGTAATCTGTATATCCTTTTCTGGATATATAGAGGAAATCATGGTTACACCAGGGTCTTCACCGACTATATAATATTGAATTACTTTATCATCTTGCTTTATCAACCAGATACCGTGTCCATAATAAAAATCGTCTTCATCATGGATTTGTGGTGATAGCATTTCCTTTGTATTTGCCTTGTTCAATAACTCATAATTTCTTAATGATTTCCACAATTTTGATAAATCACCAACTGTGGTAAAAGCCCCACCGTCTGCTCCACCTATAACAGGTACTGAATAAATATTAGTTTTCCATTCACCAGTTTCCTCTCTTTCATAGCCATAAGCAGTATTTGCAGGCAATTTATCCATTGAGAAATAACCAGAATTACTCATATTGCATTGTTCAAAGATATTCTTTCTAACATATTTTCGAAAGCTTAACCCGCTAACCTCTTCTACAATTAAACCGAGAAGAATAAATCCTGCATTATTATATTTAAACCTCTCTTCAGGTTTAAAATCCATCGTACCATTCTGAAACATAGGTAAAAAGTCTTTTAACTCTCTTACTTTATACATAGGAGTACTATCCCATAGTATTGAAAAGTCATCCATAAGCTCTTCATCAAAATAATCAGGGATACCTGCAGTATGGTTTAACAAATGACGAACCTTTACTGCTGGGTCGAAGTTAGGGAAAGATATATTGAGACAATCTCTTAGATATGTATCCAGGGTTAGCATATCCCTCTCTACCAGCTGTAATATCGCTATCGCAGTAAATATTTTACACCCTGAAGCTATACCAAACTTAGTATCTATTTGATTTGCTAGTAAATTAACCCTATCTGCATATCCATAAGCCTTTTCGAACAAAACCTTCCCTTCCCTCTCTACATAGACTACTCCAGAAAATTCCTGCTCTTTAGCCACCTTATTTATTTTAGTTTTATTCATTATAATCACCCTTTTAATTTATTTTTAGTCTATAACATCAAAAGACCTGCATAGGAACAAACAGTCCCTTTGCAGGTCTATATATCTTTAGATACCTAATTAAAATAATTATACGTTAAAATTTCCACATTTAACTTTTGAATAAATGTTTCATAGGTACATGAAATTATTTTTGATTTCATAGATACCTATGCTAACTAAATTATTATTAAAAGGCAAATAGAACTGTCTTTAAATTCTTCATAAACTTTATGAGAATTATCCAGATAATAGAAATAACTGTTGTTCTTAAATATTTACAGATACTTGAAAATGGGCATAAT
>JADQBV010000023.1 GCA_016278415.1 Halanaerobiales bacterium | reverse complement strand
GTTTAAATATCATTTCATCATCATCATAAATCATACCCTGTATTTTCTGCCAGTTCAATTCTTCATCAAAAGCCTCATTTTGATTTAATATATTTACTGCCCAGTTTATTATCTCCTGTGAACTCTCCCCTTTAAATTCAACAAATGCATTAATATATCCTATGGCTGTCCACATATCAGGATTTTCTATCTCATCCCTGGAATTAATCATAAAACGATAGCCATTATCTATCATCTCATTATCCAGTTCTAATCGTCTTAACCATTTTAATATCATTCCCGTTTTATATGCTATAAACTTGCCGGGGAGATAATATGGCGGTATTTCAGCCTGTCTTATTTTATCATCATCATCCCAGTAACCACTTTCATTCTGTGTATTTTTTAGATATTTTAAGATTTTGTTAAATAATATAGAATCCTCCAAACCAAACAGGTAAATATATCCCAGGGCAGTTGCAGTAGTCATAATAGAGCTGATATTTCCCTGATATTCTATTTCTAATCCATTTGCCCAACCACCGTCTTCATTTTGAAATTCCTGCAGCCTTCTAACTACATCTTCCTTTTTCTCCTGACCAAGTAAATACTTAAATAAAGATATTTGTATGTCTGTACCATTCTCATTGATGAAGCTAAAAGCCTTACTATAGTTTTTTATCATTGGGTTTACACTCCTTTGTTTAATTTGTCTTAAGTATAAACCCTATTGTTACTATAGAGTCAAGAACTTTTTTTTACTGGAAACTGTAATTCAGTAATAAATTGTTCCGGATCCTTTGTTGTCAAAAAATCTACTAGGTATATTTCTATAGCAGGGCCCACCATCTCATACCTGTTTTCCTCACACCAGTCAAGCATATCCTGATAACTTTTAGTCATTGTTTCATAGGAACCTTTATGATATTTTGATAAATATTTTCCCTGAGGAATAATCCTGATATTTTTATCAGATCCTTCTGATTTCTCAATTCTTATACAAACTTCTATATCAGCATTTTCATAATCAAACTCTGTATAATGATCATGAAATATAGCCATTATGCTGCCTGTAGTAATGATATTTTTCTTCTCTACAATATTATTTAATTCATTAAACCTTTTCATATATGATGTCGGATTTGATGGTGAATTATATCTTGTATAAGCCACAGTCCTTACCGGTAGACTTTTTACCTCAATATAGTTAGTCTTATCAAAACTATTATGTAATTCTATATTTTCTATAAGGTTTAAAACACTATTTTTAGCAATCGATAGTGATTTAATCTGCTCTTCCAGCTCTACATTTTTCTTTTTAAATAACTCTAACACATAATTGATATCATTCTTATCGATTATATCCTTTATTTGTGTTAAAGATATATTAAATTCTTTCAAGGCCTTGATAATGTTTATAGAAAGAATCTGTTCATCACTATAATAACGATATCCATTATCTTTTACAACATCTGGTATTAATAGATCAATGCTGTCATAGTGTCTCAAGGTTTGTACTGATATATTACATATTTTCGCTATTTGCCCTATTGAATATAGTACTTCTTCACTCATTCTAAACCCCCACACTTATTTATTTAATATCTATAGACTAAATTGATTTATCAGTGGATATAGAATCAATTATTCTTTCTTGCAATGGAATTCTTCTTTCAAAGCTTTTCTATTTTTTAAATACAGGTTGTCTAATTATTGTCTTCAAGTTCTCAGGATTAGTTCTTCTGGGATCACTTAAATATATCTCATGATGCTTTTTATGAAGATCATAACCTTTGTTCTCAATAAACTTATGTAAACTATCTACTATTGGTCCCTCTTCATCATATGGACCGATATACAGCATTTGAGCAGATAAACCCTCATTCAGTTTTTCAAAGCGGACATGATCAAGTGATAGGTTTTTCTTCTTGCTGACTTCTTTAACTGCCTGACTTACATCCTCTTCAGTAACAACATTTGGTTGCATAATCATCATTGTCCATTTCCAGATATCCTTATTTTCCATAGTAAAATCATTCATATCATCTGTCCACCACAAACCCTCCAGCGGCATTACTACATAATCTTCTTCTCTTTCCTTACACTTGAATTTTATGGTATATGAAAGACCATAAAGAGTATCCATTACAGTCTGAAATTTCTCCGAATTATTTGGATTTCCCTCACCATCTACCATTATGTATTTAAATACCGGCACTTCAACCAGCTTACATCCTTTCTTCCTGCGATTATATAACTCACTATACACTTTTTTGTAATCTGTTTTACTCATCTTATCTCCTCCTGATTAACTTGTATTAAGATTATTAATATCTGTTTATAATAATTATATAAGATATAACCTGACAACTGTACGTCAGGTTTATCGAATTATCGGAGTTGGTCTATCTATGTTCCTATTTTCTTAAAAATAGCTGTATTCCATCTATTTATTCACTAGAAGCTCATAATATATCTGTGGCGGTGTGAATAGTGTAACCATAGAATAAAACAGGTCTCCCATGAGAAGAGCTAAAAACTATCTAAATACATTAACTTAAAATCCCTGATAATAAGATAACAATTATACCAAGTGTCCAGCAGTAATATGAAAAAAGATTTAATTTACCCTCATGCAGTATCTTTAATAAATATTTTATGGCAAAATACCCGGAAATAGCCGCAGCTATAGTTCCAACTCCAATTAATAACCAACTTAGATCA
>JADQBV010000108.1 GCA_016278415.1 Halanaerobiales bacterium | reverse complement strand
GGACTTTAATCGCCTTCATAACTTTTTTAGGACCAATAGCACTTCCCACCAGTGTAAGATTATCATAATTCTGGGCAATTTCAATTGTTTCATCACTTAAGTCAGGAAGTCCTGCACCACCCATATGTACCACCAAAATTTGCAACTCGGGGAACATCTTTGCTATCTTACCCACTCTATATGGATGAGTATTCACATAAAAGTCTGCTCCAACATGAAAAGCTAGTACCTTACCTGTCTTTGCTATTTCTTCAATTACAGGTATGGCCAATTCCGGATCGTCTATTTTAAAATTATTCTGAGCTCCATTAAGTTTAACACCATAAAATCCATAATCATATATACATTTTTTCACCATATCTTTTGCCTTTCCAACCCCAAGGTTAGGATCAGCCCAGCCATATCCCAAAAGCTTATCAGAATAATCCTGTACTGCTTGATATACATATTCATTTAATTTATCTATTTTCCTCATATAGGGTGGTTGCAACCAGACCAGGGCTCTATCAACATCACAGTTTTCAATATTCTCTATTAACTCTTCTACCAGAATCCCCTCTCTTGTCGGTGTAATATGGGTATCTGCATCTATAATCATAGTAAAACACTCCCTTTTTAATTTGATTTTGTTAAGCTATTTTTACATAAATATTTTATAAGTAATTTTTATAATACACCCTTATACATATTAAATTTTTAAGCAGGAGACACCTATATTGTATAAAACAACTAATCAACTGCATAAAAGGTTGTTACAGATCTTGCAGGTATTTTATAATTCATATTACCTCCAATGAGTTTGCTTTCACTAATTTTTTGATACTTTTCCTTTTCAGAGGTTCTATAAACGGCGAACTTCTTATCATTACAACCAGAAATTATTAAATTTATATCCTTATCTTCTTCCCCTATATTTATAATTACAAATGAATCACTATTATCTGTATTTCCTGCTGAAAAAGCAATAATACCGACTTCCTGATCATTAGAAAAAGTCTGTGCCACATCCATACCTGCTTGACCAGCACGGGACACCTGTTTATAATAATAATAACCATCCATAACCTGATAACTTCCATCCTCCAATACCCTGAAAGCTGTACCTGGGTTAGGGTCACCTCCAACCCATTTTTCAGGTCGTTGTATGCAGGCCCATGGTATAATAGCATTTACTTTTGAATTATAAATATTACTCATTATTTCATAAACAAAATTAGCATCCATATTACTCCAACTAGTTGAAGTAACCCAACTGTGTATTTCAGGTTTTTTCTTTCTTAAAAGATCACTGCCTGCACTAGTGTGAGGACCAAACCATCTCCCAAATTTACCTGCATAAAATCCATGTGATGTTATTAAGCCCAAATTATTAATAGCCTGCTCATCTTCAGCAATAGTATTTGCATATCCCCTTTCAACAAAACGGTACCAGTTGGTAGTTTCTCCTGGGGCTATACCTAGATCTTCCAATCCCTGACTATCCATCATACCCCTCATAAATTTAAGAAAATCTACTACCTGTTCAGGCGGCCAGTACATGTTATAGTCATGTCCTGTACCAATATTTCCATCACTACCATCTTCAGGCCATCTCTGCCATGATTCACCCTCATTATGTAAACAGATATATTTAACCGGGAATTGTTCAACTTCCTTTAAGTATTTTGCCCAGGCAATCATATACCTGGCACATTCATACTTATATTCTGGATCAAGATCCCTTCCCCGGAGTACTTTCTGTTTAGTCATCCAGGCTGGCGGGGAGTACATAGTAGTAATTATATCAAGGTCTCCTCCCCTATCTCTGGTCAGTTTTAAACCCTCTCTTACAAAATACCTCATCCATTTGCTAGTACTTTCGTGGTCATAATTACTCATATCTAATGAATCCAGGTCAGTATCGTTTTGATTCTCCTCCTTCTGCTGAAAGGGGTCAAAAAACATCTTAACCACACCAGGTTTCAGTCCATCCTTAGCAAATATCATCTGTAATATTTCCAGTCTATCATCCTCTGATAGAATACTAAAACCACCATATTCCTGGGGATCTTTTTCATAGTCAACTGATTGGGCTACTTCCACATAATTTACACCAAAACCATCCCAGTCCCTTAATTTATTGTTAAAATCAATTTTTCCTTTTCTTATTACCATTTTCTTACCTTACCTCCCTTTTTGTTAATCATTTCAAATGAATATATAAGCTATTTACTTGTTACCCAGGATTTAAATCCATCCCATTCTTAGTTTTAAACCCTTTCTATCTCTGCAGGTGGTATTAAATTCGCTTCCTTTTTTCCTGCTGCAATTTGGTAAATGCTATAATTTGTTTGCTTAACCTGAGACAACATCTCCTGATACGGCTGGTGACAGACATCTATAAAACCTATCTGGTAGTTTTCACCATCATCTCTTCCCAGTCCCGCCTGGTCATTTAATACAAAATAATGTGCCCCAACACAGTATTTATTCAATGCACAGTTTTCCATATAATATCTGTAGGCCTTACCCCTTTCCTGCTGACTGCTTACACCCCGCAGTCCTGTGGAAATTAGCCCCCGGTCCAGTGCCCCAAAATGAAATTCACCAATAATAACCGGCATATCTACCATTTCACCGATTTCTTCTAACATTTCAGCGGGATTATATTTGTAACAATTAATAGAAAAAACATCAAAACAGTCTGAACCAGTAAGTAGTGATTT
>JADQBV010000259.1 GCA_016278415.1 Halanaerobiales bacterium | reverse complement strand
AGGAATAATTGGGATTGAAGAGGTTCAACTAATAGATCCAATTATTCAGCCTGCAGCTGGTGGTTTGTTGATAGCCTTTGATTCCTTTGGTATTAAAAATAGTAATAATATTATAAATAATTTAAAAAAAGGGGAGGCCTTATCCAAATGCCACACAAATCCATAAATTAACTCAATAAACCTCAAAAATAGTATTGACACCCACAATATTATGTGGTATTATATGTTTAAAGAGCTTACAAACCCACATAATAATTTAAAAATTATAAGATAAATATAAGACTATAAGCATTTTTAAGCTATATATTCCCCCTCAAAATATTATATATGAATTGAGAATATATAGCTTTTGTATGTTTTGCAACCAGTGGATTTGAGATTTATTGTAAGCACAAAAAAATAGGAGGAAATATTATGAGAAATGGTAGAATCATGTTAGTTTTTTTACTTACATTAATGCTTTTAACTGTAATTGGTCAAGCGGCTTTTGCTGCAGATAAGGTAGAACTTGACTTTTGGACATTCTGGGGTTCTGAAACTAGACGTCCTGTAATCGAAGGTATTATTGATAATTTTAATAAGTCACAAGACAGAATTGTTGTAAATCATACTTACTTACCCTGGGGTGATATCTGGACAAAGAATTTGGCTTCAATAGCTGCAGGACATCCAGCAGATATTGTTATCAATGACATTAACTCAGTACCTTTTAGGGCTGTGAACAAACAGGTAACAGATATTTCTCAATACTTACCAAAAGATATTGCTAGTCGTTATTATCCATCTTTATGGAATACAGTAACATATAATGAAGGGGTGTATGCCCTTCCATTTGTAACTGATACCCGTTTCTTATTCTATAATAAAGACGCTTTTCGTGAAGTTGGTTTGGATCCAGAAAATCCACCACAAACTTGGGAAGAACTATGGGAATATGCTGATAAATTAGACAAGAAAAATGGTGCTCGTTATGAGCGTATTGGTTTCTATCCTCTATGGAAGGGTGGAAATATGGGTCTAGATGTCTGGGCTCTTAATGGTGATGGTGGTCAGAGTTATATTAATTATGACTTTGAAAGACCTGTTATTAATACTTTAGGTAAACTTGAAACATGGAAATGGGCTAAGAAGTGGAAAGATAGATACGGTGATCGTGCTATTAATACTTTCGATGCTGAATTTGCTACTAAAACTGCTCACCCATTCCTTTCAGGTAAATTAGCTATGTTTGCTTCAACTGCTACTTTCTTTACCCAGATTCAAGACTATGCAGAAGATATGGATTTTGGTGTAGCACCTATACCAGAAGCATTACCAGGTAGTGGCCACTGGACTTGGGGTGGTGGTTTTGTAGCTGAGATCCCTAAAGGTGCAGAACATGTCGAAGAAGCTGTTGAATTCTTAATGTATCTAACAGGTGAAGAAGGAGGAGAATACTGGGCTGTTAAAAACTTTGATAATGTTGCCAGTATTGGAGGTTCATTAAATGCTGCAAAAAGTCCTGAATTAAGTGGAAAAGGACAGGAAGTTTATCAGATGGCAGCTGAAAACCTTAATTGGACAGTGATGACTCCCCATCTACTAACTGCTCCTGAATATTGGAATTTGGTAAACCCTGAAAAAGATGCTTTCTTAATGGGTAGGAAATCTGCCGAAGAGGCATTGTATGATGCCCAAATGAAAGTAGAAGAATTAATAAGAATTGAAAAAGAAAAACTAGAAAAAGTTAAATAATATAAGTTTATAAGGATAGGCAAATGGCGGAGTGACATTTTTTGTCACTCCGTTTTAAATACGGAGGTGAGTAATGATGAAATTCTTAGATAAATTATCACTAAAAAAACGGGATATTTTTGCGGGATATATGTTTGTTGCTCCATTTATTATAGGGTTTATAGTCTTTACGGCAGGACCGATGTTCTTTTCACTTTATGCTAGTTTTACCAATTATAATATTACTTCATCATTTAATTTTATTGGACTTGATAATTATAAATACATGTTTTTAAATGATCAGTTATTCTGGCAGTCTTTTAAAAACACCCTTATTTATGTTATTCTGGGGGTGCCTTCATTAAGGGTAGCTGCTATTACTCTATCAGTTCTTTTAAATAATACAATAAAAGGTATGAGGGTGTTCAGGACGATTTTTTATTTGCCAGTAGTTATGTCTGGTGTTGCAACTTTCTTATTATGGATGCAGTTATTTAGTCCTGACTCTGGTCTAATTAATACTGTACTTGGTTGGTTTGGGATTATTGGACCGGCCTGGTTATATGATCCGTTCTGGACCAAACCGGCTTTGGTTGTTATGGGACTTTGGGCTGCTGGTGGTAATATGATGCTTTACTTAGCCCGCTTAAAAGGGATACCTGGGCAGCTTTATGAAGCAGCTGAAATAGATGGTGCTAATTCTTTCAGTAAGTTATTTAAAATTACTTTACCAATGTTATCTCCAATAATATTCTTTGATTTAATAACTGGTATGATTGCTGCGTTTCAAGTTTTTCAATCTGCTTATGTAATGACAAATGGTACTGATGGTGGTCCGATGAATTCATTGTTGTTTTATAACTATTATCTTTGGAACAAGGCCTTTAAAGTTTTTGATATGGGCTATGCTTCAGCCATGTCCTGGTTTTTATTTTTAATAATAATGTCTGTTACCCTTTTTAATTTGAAATTTTCGAAAAAATGGGTTTACTATG
>JADQBV010000224.1 GCA_016278415.1 Halanaerobiales bacterium | reverse complement strand
ATTATATTCAAGATTAATAACTCCATCAGACATAAACTGTAAATCATCATCTGGACTATTGTTGCTAGCTTCAGAAGAAAGCAATAAGGTTATATTATGGATTACTGCAAATTGAATAAGAGAGAGTATCTGTTTGCGAAACTGAAAAGAATCATTGGATAAATATCGTAATTGAGTTATGCCATCAAAGAAAACCCTATCAGGCTTATTTTCTTTAATCTTTTTTATAATTTCATCAATTAATGGTTTTTGATCAACTTCACTTGATGGAAACAAATCATAATCTCTACTTTCTTCAATAAACTTTGAAGACGGACTTAAGTCCACGAATTTAATATTTTTTATATCAAAACCCCTATTCTCAGCATCCTCTCTCATTTTTTTCTGACTTTCTGTCAGAGTGATGAAAATAGACTTATGGTTATTTTTTATACCTGCAATCAGATAATGGAATCCTAGAGTAGTCTTACCTGTTCCTGGACCACCCCTTACTAAATAAGTTCTTTTAGGAATTAACCCACCATTTAATATATCATCAAGACCATTGATGCCTGTTGATAACCTTTTACCGTTATTATTCATTTTTACCCACCTCTTTAAAATACTAAGAATAGTGCTTATGCTATCTATTTCATATTTAGACGAGAAACTATTATAGAAATATTACATATAATAATTAACATTTCGACAAAAAAATCTAATATCCTTCTTATTTGCAAAAAATATAGGGGTATGGAACAACTTAAACTGTTTAAATGTTCCGATTACACCTACTATTACATATAATAATATGATATATACTATGTTCTGGAGGTGTTACAAATGAGTTTAGATAATTTATGTAAAGTCGTTCGAGGCAAAATAAGGCTCTTACCTATAAATGACTACAGAAAAAATTCCTTATTTGAAGATATTAATAGAGTATGTGAATGTATAGATTGCCAGGACTATCAATGTGCACTTAATAATTTAGGGGTTATTTTAGATAAATTATTTTTAGCAATAAACTCAAAAAATATTTTACCAAAAACATTTCTACCCCTTGTAGAAGATATTAATCTATTACAACAAAAGTTACTCGAATTATTAGGTGTTTGTAATGGAACACCTTGTCCTATTTGTCCTACTGGGCCTACTGGACCTATTGGACCTACTGGACCCCAAGGTATTCAGGGAATTCAGGGCGATTTAGGGCCCACTGGACCTACTGGACCTCAAGGCATTCAGGGTGATCTAGGTCCCACTGGGCCTATTGGAGATATCGGGCCTACTGGACCTACTGGCCCAGAAGGGGGATTATTGGCTTTTGCAGATTTCTATGCATTGATGCCACCTGATAATGCAGCAACAGTTGCACCTGGTACAGATGTAAGCTTTCCTCAAGATGGACCTACTAGTTCATCTACTATTACCCGTATTAATGATAGTTCATTTAACCTGTCTGAAATCGGTACTTATGAGGTTCTATTTCAGGTAAGTGTAAGTGAAGCAGGGCAATTGATTTTAACCCTTGATGGTAATGACCTAGCCTATACGGTGGTCGGGCGGGCAACAGGCACTTCACAAATAGTTGGGATGGCTCTTGTAAATACAACAGCAATCAACTCAACACTCACTGTTCAAAATCCTACTGGTAATGCAACAGCATTAACTATAACCCCTCTTGCCGGAGGAACAAGACCTGTTTCAGCACACCTTGTTATCACACAAATTGAATAGCCGAAAATTAAACCCGAGATTAGGCCTAAAAGGTATCAAATCCTTATAGACCTAATCTCTGTACATTAACTATGAAAAACTGATAAAATTCAGTATTATATATTCTTTCTTCTTATTAATATAATTATTTTGAAAGGAGATTTTAAACAGTGTGTAAAGACAACAAAGAACCTTCAGAAACAAGTAATCCGCTTATTGCTGTTTATGGTATTTACAGAAACGAACAAACCTTTATAGAAAGGTTTTTAAAATCGGTTCAAACGGCTGACCAAATAGTACTTTGCGATACAGGTTCAACAGATAATACAAATAATATCATAAATAAGTTTATTAAAAACCACCCTGACATTAAGCTTAAAACTATTCCAATATCTGTTTCTCCGTGGCGGTTTGATGATACACGAAATACTTCACTATCACTGGTAAGCCCAGATGTTGATATATGTATTTCGTTAGATATTGATGAATATCTTATGGACAGTTGGAAAGAACATCTTATAAGCCAACTACAAGATGGTGTGACGAGATATTATCATAAATTTAAAACCTTTTGGAGTGATGGTGGTATATCTGAGCATTGGCATGAAAGAATCCACATCAGAAATGGATACACATGGAAGCTGCCAGTCCATGAGATATTAGAATATAAAGGTTCGGAAAACATTAAACATTTACCAGACTTTTGGATGTATCAAGAACCGGAATCTAAAGGTTCAAGACATAATTACCTTTCTCTGTTAGAGCAATCCGTTAAAGAAAGAAAAGATATCTGGCGATCATGGAGCTTTCTAGCCAACGAATATCTAGGTATGGAAAGATATAACGATGCATTGAAAGCGCTTGATACTGCGTTGGAAATAAACGATAGTGATAAGTCTTTTATACACAAACAAAAATACCTAGTATATAAAACTCAAAATAAGATAAATTTAGCCTTACTTAGCTTAAATAATGCTATATTTCATATGCCGAAAAGAAGAGAACTGTATGTAG
>JADQBV010000240.1 GCA_016278415.1 Halanaerobiales bacterium | reverse complement strand
TGCCCCTGCAATTTCAGATCTTTCATCTACCACAGCTACTTTTTTCCCTTTTATATGGTTCCTCTTGTCCCCATCACTAATCAATCTAACTATATCCCTGAGTAATGAGGTCTTCCCACACAAAGGAGGGGCAATTATTAGGGTATTATAATATAAATCAAATTCTGTATTATATAATTTTTTAATCATCTTTTCTGCTGCACCAATAACCTCCCTGGTAATTCGATAATTCAAGCTATTTATATTCTTTATAGTCTTTAAATCCCCCCCTTCAATTACAGCCTGTCCAGTAAAACCAACTCTATGGCCACCTCTTATTGTCAGATATCCTTCTGACAATTGTCTTTCTATAGCATAAAGTGAGTTTTTGCTCAAAATCATAAATGCCCTCTCAAGATCATCTTTGTTGACAATAAAGTGATTACCACTCTCTGAAATAAAGAATTCATTCTTAAAGCTTAATAATTGCAAAGGTTGATTTACTCTTAAACGTATTTCAATAACCTCTCCCCTAATCCACGCTTCCTGCTCCTGAACTATTCTAGAAATATTTAAAGGTAGATATTCAAGAACATTATCAAAGCTATTACTAGACATAAAACTCCTCCTGGTTTGTCCATTCTTTCATAAAAAAAATTAGCTGATATATAATATTAATATTAAGCAGAAGATAAATTATGCATAGTTTTAGGTATAAATTTATGAGATTACTGAGATTCTAACTATGGAGGTGTTTTAATTAAAATGGACAACAAAGCAAAAACAACCAGTTATGTTGTTGCAGGTGTAGGGTTAGCAGTTACAGCACTCGGATGGAGTCTATTACCATCATTATGGGGGGCTGGGATATTAGGATTTGGAGCAGCTCATGTGGTTCTTGGTCTCCTTGACACTCTAAGACCATCTGTCAGGAAGTAGAATCACCTCCACAAAAAAAGATAAGGTAACTCAATTATAGAGTTACCTTATCTTTATTATTTGTTCTTCTACATATTAGGTTGTATACGTCCGATCATTTTGCTATTACTTCATTCATAAAAAAGTCTAAACCCCAGTTACTCCTTCAATTAAGAAGCAACAAAATTAAACTCACTTCGTTCAAACAAAATTTTGTTAACCAGCTTCTTGCAATCAGTCCGTTACTGGAGACTTTTTAAATTTCTTCAGTTAAACAGCAAAACTTCTAAGCTATTTATAACATTTGTGGAGATTAATTAAGCTAATTTTATTACTTTACTTAATAGCTGAAACAATCTTGTTAGTATCATCAAAGTCCCCTACAACTATAGTTCCTATAGGGTTATTGTTCTCATCATATACTACTTTCCTATACTTGTCAGTATTGGCTTCCTGTTCATATTTATATTGTAAATCAAAATCGAGTTCTCCTGCAGAGACAACGTTTATACCAACAACCTTTAATTTATGTGAGGGTACTGGTGGGTCAAATTCTGTTTTCTCTCCTGTCATATTGAGTCCGGCTATTTTACCCTGTTGTTGTGATGGTGCCCAAATTCCATAGACACGACCCTGATATTCTGCTATATCTCCTGCAGCGTAGACACCTTCTAAACCTGTTTCCATATATTCATTTACAACAATACCTTTATTTAGCTTAATACCCTCATTACCTTGAACCAATGATATATTAGGCCGGATTCCAGCTGATACAAGTATAAGGTCTGCATCAATGACTTTTTCAGATTTAAGTTTTACTCCAGTTACTTTTTCATCTCCAAGAAAACTATCAACCTGTGTATCTATAAAAAACTCTAATCCCTTATTTTCTAACAGAGACATCAATAATTCTGCAGCGTCGTCATCTAACTGCATTGGTAAGAGTCTAGGCATAATCTCGACTACTGTTACATCTAGACCAGCTTTCTTAAGGTTATAGGCTGATTCCAAGCCCAGAAGACCACCACCAACTACTACGGCTTTTTCAAGCTTCTCTGCTGCCTGACATATTTGTTTTACGTCAGCTGCATCTCTTAAGGCAAAAACATTCTTCATATCCTTACCCTTAATAGGTGGTACAAAACAGTGAGCCCCATTGGCTATTAATAATTTATCATATTTATACTCATCTCTATTTGTTATTACCTTTTTTTCTTCTGATAAAACCGATTCTACAGTCTCTTCCAGGTTCAAATTGATGTCGTTCTTCTCAAACCAATCCTGGTCGTGAATTATGATATCTTCAATATCAACTTCCCCTGATAGGCATTCTATTAATCTGGGCCTGTAATAAAAAGGATATGATTCATCTGTTATTACAGTAATGCTATCATTTTCATTTCTATTCTTTATTATTTCACGAACTGCAGATATACCGGCAACTCCAGCTCCAATTATTAGATATCTCATACTCAACCTCCTATTCGCCAACAACTATCATAAGGGTATTTAGACCCTGGTTATATATTCACTAGTTCTAGTATCAACTTTTAATATGTCGCCTACATCAATGAATAATGGTACCTGGATAACGGCCCCTGTCTCCATTGTGGCTGGTTTTGAACCACCAGAGACTGTATTACCCCTAATACCAGGCTGAGTTTCAGCAACAGCCAATTCAACAAATATAGGTAGTTCAATATCTATTGGGCGGCCTTCATACATAGACACCTTTAAAATCATGTTTTCTTTTAGGAAATCTACCTTATCTCCCAATTGTTCTTTAGTTAAAAATATCTGTTCATATGATTCAGTA
>JADQBV010000295.1 GCA_016278415.1 Halanaerobiales bacterium | reverse complement strand
TGGGGGAAGGGATATGGGGGAAAACGCGCCATCGTGGAGGGAATAAGGACGGACGGTAGAACGCTTACAGGCTTACTAGAGGATTTACTGGTGGTCATAATAGGCATAGAGATAGGGCAGCCAGTTAGTCCGGAAGAAAGGCTACCCTTAGTATGTTTATGATTTCGGTTTGATTTTTTCATAAGATTTACTGGTGATCATAATAGACATAATAAATAAACCAAACCAGTTAGTCCTCTGGAAGTGTCTTATGTAAGGGTAATTTTCCATATAATTCTTATAGGGATTATATTAATTACTTACTTTGTAATAATTATACTACTCTTTCTCTTTAATTTAAGAATTGTAAAATTAAATAACTATTATACTGATTAGAAATATTTAATAATTCTAGTATATAAATCTGAATTATTCATTATATTGTCAGGACTTATGAATGAATAATAACATTTGTGATACACCTGCTAATACAGGTAATTCAATAAGCGGACCTATTATTAAATCCAAAGCAATTAAGGGTTGATCTGGAAACGCTGTTAAGGCAATAGCTAAAGAAATAGGCGAGTTTCTTGCTATAGTAGTAAGATTTAAAGATATTATATCCTTATCTTCAAATTTCAATATTCTCCCTATTATCTGTCCTAAAATCAAGTTAATTATAAAAAACAATACCACTGGCAAAAGCAACTTCAATAAAATTTGTGGATTATTTACTAATTTTTCCCCCTGCGAAGCAAACATGGCTATTATAGCTAAACTTAGAAAAATAATTTGACTAAATCCAATTTTAGATAAAATGTTATTTGCAAACCAGTTTTCTCCTTTCACTTTTATTACTAATTTTCGTGTAATATAAGAAGTTATGAAAGGAATTATAAGTGCAAACAAAATACTTTGCAATAAAGTGTAAAGATTAATATCTACTAAAGAATCACCTTAAACGAATAGATATAAAGGTAATAATAGAAGTTGAATAACAAGATTCAAAGGTAAAACAGCTGTGCTTATAGCAACATTTCCTTTAGCGATATCTGTAAATATCAAATACCAGTCAGTACAAGGTGTAACCAGTAACATTATAAAACCTAACCATATTGCGGGACTATCTTTAAGGAAAATAGTACCTAATATCCAAGCTAAAAGTGGCGTCCAAATAAAATTTATTGTAAGACTAGTAAATGTACATTTAATATTCTTAAAGGCCTTTGTAATCTCACGAATAGGAATTTGCAAAAAAACCCCATAAAGCATCACCACAAGAAAGGGGGTAATAAAATGTTCTGTATAATCCTTAATGAAACCTACCTGTCCAATGACTAATCCTATGACAACTGCAGATAAAATAATAACTGGTTGATATTTTTCAATAACATTCAATTGCTTCACTCCCTGTATTAATTAAATATTTTTGATTATATTTCTATTGAAATATACCATACTCTTTGCCAGTGGTACATTTAGTGCATTTGGCTCTCCCCTAAGTGGAAACAGAAATACACTAACTATTACAGATATACTTAATCTACCGGTAATGAAAAACTCTAAATATAAATAATTCTTAGTTTCAGAGGGAGTTTTAGCGACAGTTAGCTCTCGGATAAGTTTAAACCTGCCTTAATAACGGCAGGTATCTCAACTATATTATATTTTCATTCCTAAGATTTCAAATTAAGGATCTTTCTATAACCCTTAGTATATAACTTAGACACTAGCAATTAATTTAGAGATAAACTACAATTAAACTATTAAAATATCTTAACCCAGGGCAACATCTAATAACATCATTACTGCAAATCCAAGCATCAGTCCTGCTGTAGCAATATGACTATTTCCTTCTGAATGTGACTCTGGTATTAATTCTTCACCTACTACAAAAATCATTGCTCCAGCTGCAAAAGATAAAGCATATGGTAGGATAGGCCTCATGAACAGTACTGCCGCTGCCCCCAGTATTCCAGCAATAGGCTCGACAATCCCAGAGGCTTGTCCATAAAGAAACGATTTTGACGATGATAAGCCTTCTCTCCTAAGTGGCACAGATACTGCGGCACCTTCAGGGAAGTTTTGAATCCCTATTCCTATAGCCAGAGCGATGGCGCCAGCTAAAGATGCTGATGGTAGGTTAAAGGCCACTGCACCAAAAGCTACTCCTACAGCTAATCCTTCCGGTATATTATGTAATGTAACAGCTAAAACTAATAATATGCTACGCTGCCAGTTAGTTTTAATTCCTTCCTCCGCATTCTCAGTTAAACCAGGATGTATATGAGGGAGAGTCATATCAACAATTCTTAAAAAGACTCCACCTAATAAAAACCCAATTACTGCTGGTATCCAACCTGGAATACCCATATTTTCTGACATTTCAATAGATGGAGCCAGCAGTGACCAAAAACTAGCTGCAATCATCACACCTGCTGCAAATCCCAACATACTATCTAAAATCTTCCTACTAACTTCTTTAAAAAAGAAAACCACCGCTGCACCTAAGGCAGTTAACAACCAGGTAAAACAGGTTGCTAAAAGAGCTTGCATTATCGGTGAAAGTTCCTTAAACCAATCTATAATCATTTGACTTCTCCCTTCATTACTCCATTACATGTTGAAGACCCTGTCCAAATAGACATAGGACATGTTCATCATCAAGTGAATAATAAACTGACCGGCCCTCTTTACGAAATTTAACTAATTTATTATTCCTTAAAACTCTTAATTGAT
>JADQBV010000075.1 GCA_016278415.1 Halanaerobiales bacterium | reverse complement strand
CAATAACATAAGCCTCTTTAGGTTTCCCACTAATAGCATCAACAGGACATACCTTTGTACACATTCCACAACCAACACAGGTATCTTCATTAATAAGATACGCAGCAGCCATAGCCTCACATGCGCCAGCAGGACATTTTTTATCTTTTATATGAGCCTCATACTCTTCATAGAAATATTTCATCATACTTAATACTGGATTTGGGGCAGATCCGCCTAATTGACATAATGAAGTATCTTTGATTTGGTTTCCAAGTTCTTCAAGTAACTCTAGGTCACCCTCGCGTCCCTCACCATCACAAATCCGATTTAATATTTCTAACATCCTTTTGGTACCTTCACGACATGGTGTACATTTCCCACAGGATTCACTTTGGGTAAAGTCAAGGAAATACCTTGCCATATCTACCATACAAGTACCTTCATCCATTACAACCATACCACCAGAACCCATCATCGCCCCTACTTCTTGCAGGGATTCATAATCAATTGGCAAATCCAATAGTTCTGCTGGAATACATCCACCTGATGGACCACCGGTTTGAACTGCCTTAAATTTCTTACCCTGACCAAGTCCTCCACCGATATCATATATAATTTCACGTAAAGTAATTCCCATAGGAACCTCTACCAATCCTGTATTATTAATCTTACCAGTTAGTGCAAATACCTTAGTTCCTTTACTTTTCTCTGTACCTACAGAATTATAGACCCCTGCACCATTGTTTATTATATAAGGTACATTACCAAAGGTCTCTACATTATTTATATTAGTAGGTTTACCCCACAAACCAGAGACAGATGGGAATGGCGGCTTAGGTCTAGGCATACCCCTCTGACCCTCTATAGAAGCCATCAATGCAGTTTCTTCCCCACAAACAAAGGCTCCAGCACCCTTCTTGATATGGAGTTCAAAATTAAACCCACTACTAAAGATATCTTCACCAAGCAGACCCAACTCTTCAGCCTGCTCAATAGCTATCTCCAGACGTTTGATTGCCAGCGGATATTCAGCTCTAACATAAACATAACCCTCATCAGCACCAATAGCATATGCAGCAATAATCATGCCTTCGATAATACGATGTGGGTCACCCTCTAACAAACTACGATCCATAAATGCCCCAGGATCACCCTCATCAGCATTACAGACCAAATATTTCTTTTCACCATCAGCCTTACGTGTTAAATCCCATTTCAGTCCTGTAGGAAAACCAGCACCACCACGGCCACGTAGCCCCGCTTCTTTAACCTCTTCAATTACCTGCTCTGGAGTCATATCAGTAAGGACCTTACCTACGGCCTCGTAGCCACCAACAGCAATATACTCATTTATACTTTCAGGGTTGATTTTTCCACAATTAGCGAGAACAATTCTCTGCTGTTTTTTATAAAAGTCTATATCTAGATAAGAAGGAATACTCTCTTCAGTCAGTGGTTCTTTAAAAAGAAGTCTATCTACGATTCTACCCTTTAATAGATGCTCTTCTACAATCTCTTCTACATCTTCTCCAGAGACCTGGCAATAAAATACACCTTCAGGATAAACAATCATTATCGGTCCTTTTTCACAAAAACCATGGCATCCCGTATCAACAATTTTTATTTCACCAACTAGATCATGCTTTTCCAAAGCATCTGCCAATGATGTCTTCAAAGTGTTAGCACCTGAAGAAACACATCCAGTCCCTGTACAGATTAATACATGAGAACGATAAATTGAATGATTCATGATTATTTTCCCCCTTCCTCAAACCGAGCTATGGCCAATTCTTCCACCATATTGCCATTTATAACATGCTCTATCATTATTTTTTTAACATCTTTTTCTTCCAAATTTCCATAGGTGATTCTTTCTTTACCTGGTAATTTAATATCCAAAAGTGGCTCTTTTTCGCACATACCTATACAACCAGTCTGAGTAACATTAACATCAAGCCCTCTTTTTTCTATTTCATCAAGGACAGCCTTCAATATATTCCGCGCACCAGCTGCAATTCCACATGTTCCCATACCAATAATAATCTTTGGTTTATCAGTATTATCCCTGGCTGACATATCTTTTTGGAGACTTTCCCTTAACTCCTTTAATTCTTTAAGTGATTTCACTTATAAGTCACCTCCATATAATTCTTCTAAAATCCTTTTTAACTCTTTTTAAGCAAACTCAATTTTTTAACTCAAAATATTTTATTAAATATACCTATTTATGATCTTAAATCTTCTAAGCCTTCTTCAATATATCCATCTATCCATTTCAAAATTTTAGATTTATTAATTTCCACACCATCTAATTCCTTCTTTATCTCAACAGTATTAAGAACAAAGGATTTATCCTGGTATCTATGTCGATAAACAAAATCAGTATCAGGATTAACAGAGATTAAAGATATTAATGTCCCATTTATATCTCCTAATGGGGCCCTATCGATATGACTATACTGAAAATAAACCCTTACTTCAGTCCCCTGTCCCAGCACTGAATCAATTTCCAGATCTCCTTCACAGCGCCTGGCAGCTTCTTTAAAAAAAGATAACCCAAGACCAACCTCTCTAGTAGTCCTTGAAGTAATAAAGGGGTCAGTGATATTAGCTAATTTTTCTTCTGCTATACCACTTCCATTATCGATAATTTTAATAAGAAGCAAGTCTTCCTCAATATCTTCATCAATAATTATTTCAATAATTTCAGCACCAGCCGAAATAGAGTTCTGTACAATATCC
>JADQBV010000341.1 GCA_016278415.1 Halanaerobiales bacterium | reverse complement strand
CTGACTCAATAGTATTCCAAAAAGATAAATCCAAATTCTTAAAGATAGCCATTTCACTAATTTGACTATTCAAGTAAAAATCCCTATCTTTAGTTAAATATTGCCCCATCGCTGCATTAATAGATTGGATTTGATTATCTCTGTCAACAACTACCATAGCTTCCTTAATACTCTCTAAAATATTTTCCTGGAATTCCTTTAATTCAAAAAGATCGTCTCGATATTCTTGAAGAGAATCAGCCATATCATTAAATTTGTTTACTAATTCTCCTAATTCATCATTACTTTCGTAATTAATTTTCTTCTTTAAATTACCTTTTTTAAGTTCCTCAGTTGCTTCAATAATATCCTCAACAGGTCTAGTTACCTTACGAGCATAAATACTTACTAAAATTGAAACAATGAGAATACTAATTATTAAGGCGAAAATTAAAATTTCTCTAGTCTTAGCTAATTTCTCGGCAGTGGCCCTCATTGGCAGCCCAACTATAACCGCAGATTTATTTACATTCTCTATATTTAAATCATAATAACCAAAGCTATATTTTTCTCCTTTTACATCTACATTTCTTAGAATACCTTCAGGAATACCTCTGCTGTATATATTATCTGGTAATGATTGTCCCATTGTAGTTGCTAAAATGCTATTATCAGCAGTAATACTAATATTTATTCCCTGTGCTTTTTGTAGTGAAGTTAAGTAGCTTTCATCTATATATTTCTTTAATATAAGTGATGCAACTTCTTTATCTTTCCGAATTATTGGGGCCTGTGCTTGCAATAGGAGTTTGTTACCATCTTTTAAAAACATTACAGGCTTTTTATTACTCTGGTAATTTTCATCCCTATTCAAAACTAAACTCTCACTTATTTGACGCTGACCTTCTACTGCAACGATTAATTCTCTGTTAAGACTTCTCACCTGTGCTTCATCAAAATCTAAGGCTAAATTAAATAATAATGTGCTTTCCAGTATTGATTCCTTTAATTCATTAATTACAGAAGGAGTAAAATAATCATAATCCTTGTATTTTTCCAAAATATAAGTAGGTAATGCAATTTTTTCTGCACTGGCAAAAGCATTTACCTTTTCCTCATACTCAAATTGTAATTGTTCTAAATCCCTTTTTACACCTGTTAGAGTATCATTTATCTTTAAATCAGCTTCATTAATATTTTGTTTCTCAACATTATTCAAAACTAATAACCCAGTCAAAGAAATTGCTACTATAACAAGGAAAAGAGTAAATATTATAAACTTATTTTTTAGCTTCATTATGCTCACCCTTAGCCTTTTATATTATATTCTTTAATCTTATTATACAGAGTTCTAACTGTAATACCTAATTGGTCTGCAGTATTATTCCTATTACCATCATTTTCTTCTAATGTTTCTTCGATTATCTTTTTTTCTATTTCAGAAGTCAGATTTTTAGTAATATCTTTTAAAGATTGATTATTAGAATCCTCTACTGTAAAAGCACTATCCCTAATCTCACCTGGAAGATCATCAGTAGTAATAATATTATCATCTGTCAAAACAACTGCCTGCTCACAAATATTTCTTAACTCCCTTACATTACCAGGCCAATCATAAGTCATTAATAGTCTCATTGCTTCTGGAGCAACACCATTAATATCTTTATCATGCTTATAATTATATTCTTTAATAAAATTATTTGTTAAAAGGGGTATATCTTCTCTACGATTTTTTAAAGATGGCACATTTAATCTGACGACATTTAGTCTATAATAAAGATCTTCCCTAAATTTGTTTGAATTAATAGCATCCTGCAAATTAACATTTGTAGAAGCAATAATTCTAACATCAACATTAATTGTTTTTTCTCCACCAACTCGTTGAAATTTATGTTCCTGTAATACCCTCAGTATTTTGGCTTGAGTTACTAGACTCATATCACCAATCTCATCTAATAAAATTGTACCCTGATCAGCAAGTTCAAACATTCCCTTTTTTTGTTTAACTGCCCCTGTAAAAGAACCCTTTTCATGTCCAAATAGTTCAGATTCTAGCAGTTGTTCCGGGAGAGCAGCACAATTTACTTTAATAAATGCTTTATTTTTTCTAAGACTTGTTTGATGAATAGCTCTGGCAACCATCTCTTTTCCTACACCACTCTCACCAGTTATCAAAACAGTAACGTTTTTATCAGCTATTTTTTCAATCATTTGATAGATTTGCTGCATTTTTTTACTTTTACCTATAATATTTTGAAAAGAGTACCTTTTACCACTTTCCTGTATATCCTGCTAATCCTTAATAACCAGATAGTTTACTTTTAAAGCAGTATTTATCTTATCTAATAACTGATCAAGATTAAATGGTTTTTTCACATAATCTATTGCACCATTTTTCATAGCTTCAACTGCTGTCTCAATACTACCAAAACCAGTAATAATAATTATATTTAAAGTCGGTTTTATTTCTTTTATTCTTTTTAGTGTAGTTATTCCATCCATTTCTGGCATTCTTATATCCAGTAATATTAAATCAATTTTTTCTTCTTTTATTATTTTTAGACCAGGGTCACCACCAGGAGCAGTTTTTATGTTATAACCATTTTTAATTAAAAATGCTGACAAACTTTTTCTTACTCCTGAATCATCATCAATAATTAATATTTTTTCAGACTGCATTTTATGTACTCCTCCCTGAAGTAACCACACTTATATTATTATAATTTATTATTAGCAAAGAGTCCAAT
>JADQBV010000313.1 GCA_016278415.1 Halanaerobiales bacterium | reverse complement strand
CCGCAGTCCCACCTTCTTCACCTGGATACCAAGCCTCAAGTATAGCATCTACATTTTCATCAGCCCAATTTAATTCAACAGGACTACCATTTAATAAAACCACTATTATCGGTTTACCAGTTTGACTAACTGCCTTTAACAACTCAAGTTGTAATCCAGGTAGTTTTAAGTCTAATTTATCACCACCACCATCTGAATTAGCTACAGACCCTTCTTCACCTTCAAATTCAGGTGATAATCCCAGGCACATTACAACTACATCAGATTTTTCAGCAATTGTTAAGGCCTCTGCAAATCCGGTTGTTGGAGGATTACCCCAGAACGATTCAGGTGTCTCACCTAGAGCACAACCCTCAGCATAATAAACCCTGGTATCCTTATTAACAGCTTGCTGTATTCCTTCAAGAACAGTAACGTGTTTAGAAGGTATTCCAAAGTAATTACCCAGTAATACCTCTTTACTGTCTGAGTTTGGCCCTATAACAGCTACTGATTTAACATCATCTTTTTTCAGTGGTAAGAATGAATCTTTATTTTTAAGTAATACCATTGATTCTCGGGCTGTTTCGAGAGCAGCCTGGCGGTGTTCTTTACAGTCATTAACCTCATAGGGAATATTATTATATGGTAACATTTCTTCTGGATCAAACATTCCTAGTTTAAATCTTGTTCTAAATAGTCTTTTTACAGACTCATCTATTGTTTCTTCACTGATCATACCATCCTTGATAGCTTTTCTCAGGTGCTCAAAAACTTTACCACAATTTAAATCACAGCCATTATTGACTGCAAGTGCTGCTGATTCTTCTGGTGTATTAGTGACTTTATGGTGTTTATGTATATCTTCAATTGCACCACAGTCAGATACATAATGTCCTTCAAAGTCCCACTCATCTCTAAGAATATCCTTGATAAGTGTTGGACTGGCACAACACGGTTCACCATTAGTCCTGTTATAAGCACCCATTACTGCTTCAACTTTAGCCTCTTTGACAGCATCACGAAAAGCTGGTAAGTATGTTTCACGCATGTCCTTTTCAGTTGCTATAGCATCAAACTCATGTCTCTCAATCTCCGGCCCACTATGTACAACAAAGTGTTTAGCACAGGCTGCAGCCTTAATATATTTTGGATGATTTCCCTGTAAGCCCTCTATAAAACTAACACCTAATCTACCTGTCAAATATGGGTCTTCACCATAAGTTTCCTGTCCCCTACCCCAACGTGGGTCACGGAAAATATTAATGTTTGGTGTCCAGAATGTAAGTCCTTTATAGATACCTCTATCTTCATGTTTCTGGTATTGATTATATTTAGCTCTTGCCTCATCTGCAATAATTGAAGCAACCTTTTTGAGACGTTCTGGACTAAATGTAGCTGCCATAGCAATAGCCTGAGGGAAAACAGTAGCTACCCCAGCTCTAGCAACACCATGTAAACACTCATTCCACCAGTTATATTCTTTAACATCCAGTCTCCCTATAGCATAGGAATAATACAGCATTTGGGTAGTCTTCTCTTCAAGTGTCATTCTACTTACAAGATCATCAACCCTTTCTTCTAATGGATAATCTGGATTCTTATATATAGGTATTCCTTTATTCTTATCACTCATTTTCTTTACCTCCTACTAAAAATTTAATAATTTAATTTATGGACTAATCTATAATTATAATTAAATGTGTACTTTAAATAATCTTTCTACGTTTTACTATATTTATATTTAATAAGTTTAGCGTTTTAATATATTTTCCGGTTTTGCTTATCTGAGATGGCTGTCTTTCTAAAAAAATATGAATTAATAACATCCCGCCATTCTTTTGAATGTTCTAATTGCTCCTCCAGTCTAACCAGTACATGCCTATATATTCCATTATCAATTTTCTCTTTTAACGAATTCCAACTAGCTATCAATTCCTTAACCTGCTCAACTCCAGTAAAATGTGTATCATAGATATGCTGGATTATAGTCTTGCCTGATTGCAAAAGATAATTATATGGTACATGGTGGAAGAACAATAATAGTTCTTCAGGACATTTTTCCATTGACTCATATTGCTCAGCATTTTCTTGATAATATTGGCCTACATAAGCAGTGCCATTTTCTACAGTCCTGTCAACGCCAATACCAAAATGATCAGCCCGATGGTATGTCCCCCAGCGTGAATACTCATAACCATCTACATTAGGACCATAATGGTGATTTGGGTTAACCATCCAACCGATTCCAAGTGGAGAAGTGTAATTCTCATAGATCTCCCAGGAATCCATTAATATTTTCGATATAGTTTCAACTATCTTTTCATTATTACCAAAAGTCAATCTTATCCACTCATCTGTTATTTCTTCTGCTGAGAGATCCGGATTCCAGGCCAGCCTTCCATATCCATATAAGTTGGATTGTGCTAGTGTATGACCTGTCCAATTCTGGTCATTTCCAACATTAACTACAGCTGCAAAACCGCTGTGTTTCTGTGTGAAGATTGACCCATCGACTATTCTTTTTACCTCAGATCCCTGACCACGGGCATATGTATCAAATTCAAGTACTTCTTTCCATTGAGGTACTAAATAACATAAATGTCTCTGTTGTCCAGTATATTCCTGAGTAATCTGGAGTTCAAGTAATTGATTAGTAGCTGCTAGTCCACCGAACAATGGCGATACAGGCTCTCTGACCTGAAAATCCATTGGTCCATTTTTTATTTGCAGGATTACATTATCACTAAATTTA
>JADQBV010000282.1 GCA_016278415.1 Halanaerobiales bacterium | reverse complement strand
AGCCGATTTAGATGCTATAAAAAAGCTGGACGAAATAGTAGTTAATTTTTCTACTAGTAAATCGAAAAACTTTTAATCGAATTCGTTCAGTTATAATTATATAAGGAGGAATACATATATGAACTTAGTTCCAATGGCTGACATTTTGAACAAGGCAAACAAAGAAGGGTATGCAGTAGGTGGCTTTAATATTAATAATATGGAATTTTTACAGGGTATTATTTGGGCTGCTGAGGAAATGAAATCACCTTTAATATTACAAACAAGTGAAGGGGCCATAAGATATATCGGTATGGATTATGTAATTAGTATGGTTGAAGCCGCTACTAAAAACACCACTATACCAGTTGCTCTTCATCTTGATCATGGTAGTAGTTTTGAATCTATTATGAAATGTATTAGAAGTGGATATTCATCTGTAATGATTGATGGTTCTCATTATCCATTTGAAGAAAATATTGAAATAACTCGTAAGGTAGTTGAAGCTGCACACTCAGTTGGTGTTACCGTAGAGGCAGAGCTTGGTAAACTTGGTGGTGTTGAAGATGACGTATCTGTAGATGCAAAAGACGCTACATTTACTAATCCTGATGAAGCCGAAGAATTTGTAGAAAGAACAGGTGTAGATGCCTTAGCAATTGCTATAGGTACAGCTCATGGTGTATATGCAGGTGAGCCAAAATTAGATTTTGATAGATTAGATGTTATTAAGAAAAAAATAGGAATCCCTGTAGTTTTACATGGTGCCTCAGGTATCCCTGAAGCAGACGTTAAGAAATCTGTTTCTTTAGGTGTTAATAAGGTAAATGTAAATACAGATTTTCAACAGGCTTTTAATTCTAAAATAAGAGATATCTTTACTAATGACCCTGATGTCTATGATCCAAGAAAATTCTGTGGACCTGGCCGAGATGCTATTAAGGCAAAGGTTGTTGAAAAGATTAAATTCTTAGGTAGTAACAATAAGGCTTAATTTCTTAAAGAAACAAAATATCAAAAAACTATTCTTCGCATAGGATTTTATTGATAAGCTATTTGAATAGTATAGTAGTAAGAATTGATTTTGGATATATGATAAAAAAGATATAGGGTATTACTGTCCACACAGGATACCCTTTTCTTTTCATATTTCTGCGAATATTTTTCCCTTCATGGATTTATTCAATTTGTTCTAAAACAGTTCAAGTCTGATATAATTAACTCATATCAAACTTTCCAATAAAAATACTCTTAATTTTTGAATAACAAAAAGCAAACTAAATCAAATAAAATAATAAAAATTAACCTTACTTCACCACAAGTACAGCAATATTTAGTATCTGTAGTAGGAGTATGTGTTTTTAATGGTTTTAGGAAATCTTTTATACAGTTGAAATAGCCTTGTACTTTAATTTCTGGTTTTATATTTAATACTTGATTTTGTAATTTATATTAATACATTTTATAAGTTATATTTAGTAATGTGCTTTGTTTTAAACTTTAGAAGAGGTGGTGTAATAATAGTTGAATATTAGTGAGTTAGAAAAGAAAACAATAACGGAGTTGCATAAGATAGCTAAGGAATTCGAGGTTACTTCTTATGCTCAAATGCGGAAAAAAGATTTAATCTTTGCCCTTTTAAAAAAGGAGACTGAAAAGGGTGGGAATATCTTTGCTGAGGGTGTGCTGGAGGTTGTGAATGGTGAAGGATATGGTTTCTTAAGACCTTCCAAATATGTTCCATCTGCAGATGATATTTATATTTCAGCTTCTCAGATTCGGAGATTTGATTTGAGAACAGGTGATGTTGTATCGGGACAGGTAAGGGAGCCTAAGGATTCTGAAAAATATTATGCCTTATTAAGGATTGAAGCTGTAAACTACCAGAACCCTGAGAACGCCAAAGACCGGTCATATTTTGAAGATCTCACTCCTTTGTATCCCAACGAGCGGTTTAATTTAGAATACCATTCAAATGAGCTAGCTACAAGATTAATAGATCTTATATCTCCTATTGGTAAGGGACAAAGAGGCTTGATTGTTTCTCCGCCTAAGGCAGGTAAAACTGTTCTGTTGCAGAAGGTGGCAAATAGTATTTCAAATAACTACCCTCAAGCAAAACTAATGATATTATTAATTGATGAGCGGCCAGAAGAGGTTACAGATATGAGGCGTTCTGTAGATGCAGAAGTTATTAGCTCTACCTTTGATGAACCACCGGAAAATCACCTACAGGTAGCAGAATTGGTTCTGAAAAAGGCAAAAAAATTGGTTGAACATAAACATGATGTTGTAATATTGTTGGATAGTATTACTAGATTAGCCAGGGCATCTAATGTCACCATACCACCCAGTGGTAGGACTCTGTCTGGTGGGCTTGATCCCACAGCAATGCATTTCCCTAAGAAATTTTTTGGGGCAGCTAGAAATATTGAAGAAGGTGGTAGTTTAACAATCTTAGCAACTGCGTTAGTAGATACAGGTAGTAGGATGGATGATGTTATATATGAAGAATTTAAAGGAACAGGAAATATGGAAATTCATTTAGATAGGCAATTAGCTCAGCGTAGGATATATCCAGCTATTGATATACAAAAATCAGGTACCAGGAGAGAAGAACTTTTATTATCTGATAGTGAGATAAAAACTATCTGGAATTTACGTCAGGGAATTAGCAGATCAGATTCCACAGAGATTATGATGTCTATGATTAAAAATATGAGAAATACTGATACTAATGAAGAATTGCTAGTAAATTTAAATAAGGT
>JADQBV010000072.1 GCA_016278415.1 Halanaerobiales bacterium | reverse complement strand
TTCTATTTAAATATTCTAGTAAAATTAATAAAGTCCTTTTTCTTTTGAATTGTATCTCCTGTTATGCTAAAATGTAATAGAGAAACTTTAATAAAAAGGTAGCATTTGTATTTGTGATAGCTCATGGTTTGTGTACTATTAGGGATACGGATAGAATAATAGTTTTAACAGAAGAGGGAATCGTTGAACAGGGGAAACATGATGACTTAATATATAAGGAAAAGGGAATATATAATCGGCTTTATTTTACTCAATTTGGCAATAATGCTATAGCAGAATAATTTAAAAAAGGAGTGGTTAAAATGGCAGACAAGAAAATTTATAGGTCCAGGAAGGACAAAATGGTAGGTGGGGTATGTGGTGGAGTAGCAGAATATTTTGGTATTGATGCTACTATTGTTAGACTTGTAGCTGTATTATTATTTTTTGCAGAGGGTATTGGTTTACTATTGTACATAGTTTCATGGGTTGTAATCCCAGAAAGACCAGGCTCTGCTAATAATAACTATGATGAAAGTACAAACACTATAGATGTTGATGGTTATAGTACTTATGATGATGACTCTACTCATGAGGACGAAAAAGATAGTAATGGTTTTAAGGAAAAGAAGGATGGTCACTCAGAAAAAAAAACGGAATATGAGAGAGAAACATTAAAATCAGATGAAATACTTGATGATAAACGTCAGAGAACTATCGGGCTTATATTAGTAGGTTTAGGCTCATTATTTCTTATTGATAATATCTTCCCATATTTGAGATGGCATAGATTTTGGCCATTAATTCTTGTTGGTTTTGGTATTGTATTACTTCTTAAGGGGGTAAATAATAATGAATGATAATAATCGTTCACAAATAAAGTGGGGAATTGCTTTAATAGGTCTAGGTCTCCTATTTCTCTTAAATACTATGGGAGTTATAAGACATTTTAATTGGAGACTATTATTTCACTTTTGGCCTGTTATAATAATTATTATTGGTGTTAATATAATTTTAAAAAATACACCATTGTGGTGGTTAAGCTCAGTAATTTTCATATTAGGAATAATGGGGCTCTTCCTTATTAGCAATGGTGATGGTTACTATACGTATAATTATGATTACAATTTTAGCTTCAAACCACCTATAACAAATAGGAGTACAAATACATATAGATCTGAGATAGAGATTAGTCCAGATATAGAGATGATGGAAGTAGAACTGAATTTTAGTGCAGGTAGGTTAATATTGGATTCCACCAGGGATGAAAAGAATCTCTATGAAGCCAGACTAAGTTCCAAAAATGGTAACCCAGATTTTGATTATATATATGATAAAGATGAGAATGTTGGCTATTTATCAATTAAGCAAGATGAAAAAAGCAATAATTGGTTTAATTTTTCAGGCAGAAATGATTGGAAACTATATTTGACCAGAAATATACCGGTGAAAATTAAGATTAATGCTGGTGCTGGTGAATTTAACTTTAACCTGGAAGAGTTAAATGCCCAGGAACTAATAATAAACAGTGGTGCAGGAGACCTGGAGATTGACCTTGGTGAATATACAAATAATTTGATATTAAATTCGGCTGCCGCCAATATAGATTTGAATATTCCTGATAATAGAGCACTTAGTATTAGAACAGAGGGTTTAATTTCTAATAATAATTTTACAGATAAGGGACTAATTAAGACTAATGATAATCTATACCAGACAGAGAATTATCAAAATTCTTCTAACAAACTAAGTATCAAAATAAATTCTCCAGCTAGTAACATAGATCTTGATTTCTATAGAGTGGACTAAAATCCATTCTTTTTTTTTGCCATATATTACATTAGTAATCCCTCGGTGACATATGCTACAATTAGGATAAATGTTGATACAGGGGGTGAAGAGATTGAGGTTTTTTAATTCAAAAATCATAGCATTTTTACTTGTATTTTTAATGATGTTTCATATTGCTGGATCTGGTATCCTGGCATCACAGCAGGCTAGTGCTAGCTTCTGGGATGAACATAAGGGTAGTGTGTTTACAGTCATTAAAGGTATGGTTATGCTCTGGATTATTAATTTAATGAGGGAGAATATTGGCGGCAGTGATGATGAAGATATCATTACCTCTACAATAAAAAAAGGTTTAGAGCTGGGTAGTAATCAAAACTCTAACCCTACTGAAGATACAGATGAAAGTAATAATAATTCAGAAATAATTAAAAAGGAAATTGAAGACACTATAAATTATGAATATGTTACTGATGAGGAATATGAGATGTTGGCGCTTATAAATGAAGTTAGGCAGGAACAGGGATTAGATCTCCTTGAATTAGATATGGAGTTAACTAGAATAGCTAGGCAAAAGGCGCTGGATATGATTGATAACAATTATTTTGATCACAATTCTCCAAGCTATGGGACCCCATTTGATATGATAAAAAGCTATAATATTGAGTATTCTTTGGCTGGGGAAAATTTAGCAGAGTCTCATTCAATCCAAGAGGCTTTTCAGTCTCTGATGGCAAGCCCTGAACACCGAGAAAATATTATAAAATCACGTTATGATAGGGTTGGTAATGGTGTTGTCAAGACAAAAAATGGCGAATTTATGATTGTACAATTATTTATTGATAGTCCTGATCCTACAATATAGTAGACATATATAAATATAAGACTTATTAATTCATTTGGGAATCATCTCCATAACCGTTGGTAATATACCCAGATATTTTGCTATTTAGCTGAAGGAATTTAAAAAGTCTCCAGTCACGGACTGATTGC
>JADQBV010000053.1 GCA_016278415.1 Halanaerobiales bacterium | reverse complement strand
AGTGGGGGTTATTAACCCCGATGAATAAAGGGCTTATTTAGCCGAAAATCTTATCCATTAATAAAGGGGTGGAAATAATGGATATACGTAATTGCCCACATTGTGGTAAATTATTTGCTTTTGATGGCAGAAATAAGCTTTGTCCAGTATGTCGTAATAGTGAAGAAGATGATTATCAAAAAGTAAAAGATTTCCTCTGGGATCATCCTAATGCCAGTATAGAAGAGGTTCATATTGAAACAGAGGTGGAACGAGAGTTAATCATAAAGTTTGTTCGTGATGGTCGCTTAGTTGCTGAGGGAATTGATTTTGACTTTATGATTGAATGTGACCGTTGTGGACAGCCTATTATGTCTGGTAGGTTTTGTGCTAAGTGTCAGCAGGATCTTATAGATGGATTTAGTTCATCAAATAGTAAAAAAGAGAAAGATGATAAAAAGGATAAGAAGAGGACTAGTGACAAGATGTTTACTGCTGATAGGATTAGAAAAAGGGGTCCTCAGGATAAAAAAGAGTGATATAAGGGGTATATACATATAAAACGGAGTAAATTGAATATAAGCCACGATTATAGAGAATTATAAGCTTAGAATGACTTTAGCTTATAATTTTTTTTTTACGATAAAAAGGACAGAAAGAGAATAAATGATTTCAGGGGGAAATTAATATGAAGATTAATGGTATTAATATTGGGGAGATTAGAAGAAAATATGCTAAACAGAGCCAACAGATTGACAAATTAAATAATAGTCGGGCAAAAGATTCTATGTCTATCTCCAATAAAGCAAAACAGATTAGTGGTATAGAGAAGAAGTTAGCTGATATACCAGATATTCGTCAGGATAAAGTTGATAGTATAAAGAATGCAATCGAGAATGGTGAATATCAGGTTGATAGTAAGGCAATTGCTAAAAAGATTCTATCTACTCTAGAATAGTAGTTAAGAATGATAGGAGTGTAATTATGGATCAGTCTATTTATAAGCAACTAATAGATATTTTAAAAGAAGAATATGATCAATACCTAAAGCTGAATACGATAGCCCTTTCCAAAAAGGACACTATTGTAGAAAATCGGGTAGATGAACTCAGTGAACTTATAAAAGAAGATAACGATATAATAGATATTATAAATGATCTAGAAAAAAGCCGTTCCAATATTACGTTAGAGATATGCCAAAATAATAATATGAGTGATAAAGATATTAATTTTTCTAATCTGATAAAAGTAATCCCTGCCCCATGGCAGGATGAATTGTATGATGTAAGGCAGAAATTGCTCAAGATAATAGATGAGCTTCATATACAGAATGAGCAGAATAGTTTTTTAGTCTCAGAGGCTATTAAATTGAATACTGCTTCATTAAATATTTTTATAAATGCATTACAACCAGAAGATAAAACATATAATATGAAACAGAAATCAACTGAGAGAAAGTCCAGTCATCTTATAGACAGAAGAGGATAGGAGGTTTTTAGATGTCCGGTTATTTTAGTACTTTAAATACTGCCTTAAAGGCATTACAAGTACAGAAAAAATCACTAGATGTAACAGGTCATAATATAGCTAATGCCAATACAGAGGGATATAGTAGACAAAGGGCTGTGCATAGTTCTACTGCCCCCTATCATACAGTTGGTATGGGTACACCTACAGGTGCAGGACAGGTAGGAACAGGTGTGGAGATTACAGAAATAACTCGTATGCGTGATCAGTTTCTTGATGCACAAATTAATGAAGAAATACAGTCCCAGGGATACTGGGATAAACGATATGAAGGCTTACATCGGATAGAACTTATCTTTAATGAACCTTCAGATTCTAGTCTTGGTACAATTATGAATCAGTTCTGGAGTTCATTACAGGATTTAAGTAATAACCCTGAAGATCCAGCAGTAAGGGAGACAGTTAAACAGACAGGTTTAACACTGTCTGATACATTTCACTCATTACATGATCAGTTGACAGATTACCAGGATGCCCTTAACGATGATGTTAGCACAATGGTAGATGAAGTAAATTCCATTGCCAGTAGAATAGCAGATCTGAATACCCAGGTTGTGGAACTTAAGGGTTCTGGTAAAAACCCTAATGATCTCCTGGACAGAAGGGATTTGCTTTTAGAAGACTTGAATAAAATTGTCAATGTCCAGAGTAGGGAAGATGAGCGAGGCAATCTTAATGTTAGTTTGGGTGGAGTACAACTGGTATCTAATGATAGAGTTCATGAAATAGAATATAAAAGTAATGTAATTAGTTTCAAGGAAACTGGTATTGAGGCTAAAATTGATAAAAATGAATCAGGTGGAGAATTAGGTGGAGTTATAGATATACGAGATAAAGACATTAACAACTATCTTGGTAGACTAAATGAACTTGCAGAAACTTTTGCAAAGGAATTTAATACAGTACACCAGTCGGGTTATGATTATAATGGGAATATAGGTGAAGACTTCTTTGTAGGTGATAGTACTGGAACTATAAACGCTGAAACAATAAATATATCTAATGATATTATCAATGATGTAAATAAAATAGCAGCAGGTGGATTGGTCTATGATTCGGAAGTAGTAACTATTAATAATATTCAAAATAATCCTCCTGGTCATACTTATGAATTTAAGGTTCGGGAAAATATAACAGACCCCAATATAAAGTTTAATTATGAAATTACAGAAAGAGATGAAAATGGTGTTTTAGTAGGTTCGCCATTTACTGGTGGGGAATATACTGTAAGCCAATTTAATAATTCGGAAGAAATTGATACTGATAGTCTTGTTGCTGGTACTTATAACCTTAATGGGCGTCTACATTTCAAGTTAAACGGTGCTGGGGATTTTGAGCAAATACCGGGTACAGCTAATGGTGATAATGCGTCTAAATTAGCTGATGTTATCAAAGAAGAGAAGGTATTTGATAGTGGTAATTCTACTATGCTTAATTATTATAAATCTACAATAGCTAGTATTGGTGTAGAAGGACAACGTGCTAATCAGATGGTTAATAACCAGAGTGTGCTTGTTGACCAACTTAACAATCAAAGGATAAGTGTTTCCGGTGTTTCTCTGGATGAAGAGATGGCAAATATGATTCAATATCAACAGGCATATAATGCTGCTTCAAAAGTTGTCGTAACAATAGATGAAATGTTAAATAGTTTAATGGGGATTATAAGATAATATTTAAATGAGGCTGGGGGGTGGAGTAAGTGAGAGTAACAAATGGTGTAATGGTTGATAACTATATGCGTAATTTGAATAATAATTTAAAAAGGCTAAACATTTTTAATCAGCAACTTTCTACTGGCAAAAAATTTCAGAACCCTTCCCAAAATCCAGTTGGAGTGACTAACAGTCTAAATATGAAAAACGTGATTAATGCTAATGAGCAATATCTAGAAAATACTGAACAGGCTAAATCATGGTTAAGTAATACAGAGATCATTTTAAAAAGCCAGGGTGATATAATACAAAGAGTAAGGGAACAAGTAATTTACGTTGCTAATGGGAGTTTATCAGATAGTGATAAAGAGGCAATTAAGGAAGAAATTTCTCAATTGAAAGAAGAATTAATAAACCTTGGGAATTCAAAGATTGGGGATAGATATCTCTTTGCTGGACAGATGACAACAAATGATATAACTCCCTTTGAAAAAGCTGTTCTTCCTGATTTGGAAATACAGTATAATGGTGACCAAAAGGCTATAGAAAGGGAAGTTAGTGCTGGTGTAGATATGTCTATTAATAGTAATGGTTATAAGGTTTTCAAGAAAGCAATAGATACCTTGACGGCTGTTGAAGAGGCAATTAAAGCTGATATTACTACTAGTACTATTAATGTTAATGTTGGCGGAGTTCAAATTAACAGTTTGAGTCAGGGAATTGCCAAGATGGAAGACGTGTTGAATATAAACCTTCAGGAGAGGGCTGAGATTGGGGCCAAAATTAATCGGCTGGATCTTACCAATAATCGACTAGAAGATGAGCAAATTCAGGCAAAAGAACTATTATCCAAGAATGAAGATGTTGATATAGCTGAAGCTATTACCAATCTAAAAATGCAGGAGAGTATATATCGGGCATCATTATCTATTGGTGCAAGAATTCTGCAACCTAGTTTGGTAGATTTTGTTAAGTGATAAATGTAAATATACTATAGGAATTTCCTTTTTAAGCGGTCGCATTTACAGATATTACCTCGCTCGCAGAAAAGTGTTAATTCCCCAGTTTCTCTATCAAACAAGAAGTAACAAATCAAACTCACTTCATTGCATTCCGTTCAAACAAGATTTGTTAACCGACTTCTTGCTTTCAGTCGAAACTGTGAACACTTTTAATGCTCACTCGGTTAATATCTGTAAATACTGGTTTTATAAGTAGTGGAGGATTAATTTAAATTCTACTCTTTGGAAAATTAGAAAGATATAATCTTTTAAAAAACAAAGGGGTAATTTCATGGATATGCCTCAAGTTCAGATAAATCAACAGTTTGCCAGAATAGGCATTAAAAGCAAGAACCCTTATATTAAGGTACAACAGGGGAATTCTAAAATAGATATTAATTATCCCCAGGATAAAATTGAAATCAATCAGCAGAATGCCATAGTCAATATTGATAGTTATCCATCGCGGTATGACCTTAATATAAAGAAAATAATGGATCTCAGGAAGGATATAACCCGGAAAAGTAAACAGATAGTGATGCAATCAATTGGCAGGATGGCCCAAAATGGAGATAGTTTGATGAAATTAGAAAATGGCGGGGACCCTGTAGTAGATATAATTAAAAGAGAAACGTTTCCACCTGTAAGGGAGTTAGGTTTGAAATGGCTAAGTAAACCAAAGTTTAACGTTGAACCAGCAAATCTAGATGTAAAATATAATCAGAATTCATTAAAAGTTATTCCAGAATCTAGTGATACAGATATTAGACTAGATAGGGGTATAGTTAAAATAAATATGGCACAGTACAATAAATTGGACTTCGAGATTCGGGGTAAATATTTAGATATATCAAATTGAAAGGTAGGGTAAGGCAATGGAATTAAATACAAGATATAATGGAGTTATTCAAATAGAAGATAGTGAGATTATAAAATTTCCTCAGGGAATTCCTGGTTTTCTAGATAAAAAGAGATATGTTCTACTTAAACTTAGTAATGAATCACCTTTTTTGATACTACAATCAGTTGATGAAGTAGAGTTGGCTTTTATAACTATATCTCCCTGGGATGTATTTCCTAAATATGATTTTCAAATTAACCAGGCAACTGAAAATTTACTTGAAGTAAAAGATCCTGAAGATATATTAGTTACAGCAATATGTACTATTAAAAATAATATTAAAGATATGACTGTTAATCTAGCTGCACCTGTAGTAATTAACTATAAGAAGAGTAAAGGAAAGCAAGTTGTTCTTGAGGATAATAAATACATAACGAAATTTCCTGTATTCCCAGAACAGAAAAGACAGGAGGCAAAATAAACGTGCTGGTTCTAAGTAGGAAAAAAGATGAAAAAATAATGATAGGTGATGATATAGTAATTACTATTGTTGAGATTGAGGGTAATAAAATAAAAATAGGTATAGATGCACCGACTGAAGTAGAGATCCACCGTGAAGAAATATATAAAGAGATAGAGCTAGAGAATAAGGATGCTATAAAGACAAATGATATTGTAGATTTAACTAGTCTTAAGAACTTTAAAACGGAAGAAATGGATGAGAAAAAGTGATATAACTTGCAATAACATAGTTTGTAATACCTAGCAATGGGAAGAAATATAGATAAAAAGCTATTATAGGAGAGATAATTGAGTACTATGATGTTTAAATATAGAAATAGACTTATAATATAATTTAATTATTTTTGAATAACTACGATATATATAATAGATGAGGAAATTAAATAAAGTTTAAATGACTTAACACTTTGCTTTAAATAGTTTTAGTAATAATTAGTATCCTGACTTAGCTCAGGGTAGTAATGGTTACTAAAACCTCGATACAGTAGCAGGGCGGCCGACCAGTTGCTGTTAGCAGGAAGTAAGTAGTCAAGTCAAATAACACAAATCCTGGCATGGAGGCTGGGTAAAAACAAAACAAATTCAAGGAGGAATTTATAATGAGAATTAATACTAACATAGCTGCGTTGAATTCATACAATCAGCTAAAAAACACACAGAATAATTTAAGCAAATCTTTATCAAGGTTGTCTTCAGGTAAAAGAATTAATGGTGCTGCTGATGATGCTGCAGGTCTAGCAATCAGTGAAAAGATGAAAGCACAGATTAATGGTTTATCACAGGCACAAAGAAACGCTCAGGATGGTATTTCTATGATTCAGACTGCTGAGGGTGCTTTAAAAGAATCCCATTCTATTTTACAGAGAATGAGAGAGCTAGCAGTACAGTCAGCTAATGATACAAATACTAATGCTGATAGATTTGAAATACAAAAAGAGGTAAATCAATTAACTGAAGAGCTAACAAGAATTGGAAACAATACTGAATTTAATACACAGACATTATTGGATGGCAGTTTAACTGATGCTAAATTTCAAATTGGTTCTAATGAAGGTCAGAATATAGCATTAGAAGTTAATGATATGCGAGCTGAATCCTTAAGTGTTACAGCAGATAGTGCGGTCACTACATTTGATGCTGGTTCAACTAATATGGCAACTAGTGGTAACTCAACAACGAATTTACAAGGTGGCTCATATAGTGTATCTGTAACTGCTGCTGGAGCTGCTGAATTAAAAGCTTCTGATGGTACTGTTATTGCAAGTGGTACTCTAGGTGACGGTGGAACTTCTGTGGCATTTACTGGTATAACCAATGTTGCTTATACTGCTGATGATACTACAAGTGGTAGTATAACTGTTGCTATTTCAGATACCGATACTGCTTCTGGCTCAACAGTTACTGATGCTGGGCAAATATCAATTAATGTATTAGAAAAAGGCCAGGGAATTAGTGTTATGGACCAGGCAGATGCTGATGATGCTATAACTACTATTGATAATGCTATAGCTAGAGTCTCATCTGAACGTTCTAAACTTGGTGCTTATCAAAACAGATTAGATCATACAATAAATAATCTAAATACTTCCCAAGAGAATTTAACAGCTGCTGAATCAAGAATTAGTGATGTTGATATGGCTCAGGAAATGATGGCTTTCACTAAGAATCAAATTCTTAGTCAAGCTGGTACAGCAATGTTGGCACAGGCTAATCAGTTGCCACAGGGCGTACTTCAGTTATTAGGTTAATTATTCGAAGAGAGCAAATATTTATTAAATCAAGCCGGCCGGCTTTTACACCGGCTGGCTTATTTTAATTAGAAAGGGTGTAGGCTAATATGAGAACAGAAAGTCTTGGATCTGTTACAAATAAACAGGTTTTGGAAAATGGCAGCAAGCAAGAAATAATGAGAGATATTAATAACAAAGTCAACGCACAAGGCCAGCCTGACTCTCTTCAGGGTAATAAGCAATATAACCGTAAGGAACTTGAGGAGAAAGTTAAGGAATCAGTAAAAGATATTAATGATATAGTAGATAAAGTAAAAGAGGGTTTGTCTTTTAAAATGCATGATAAAACAGATACCTTAATGGTACAGGTAGTCGATATTAAAACAAGAGAAGTTATTAAAGAACTGCCTCCTGAGGAGATACTTGATTTATCTGCTCGTATACAGGAAATGGTTGGTATCTTAATAGATGAAAAGGTCTAGAAGGAAGGTGTTATAGATGAGTAATCTTAGTCTAGGTGGTCTGGTAACAGGAATGGATACAGCATCAATTATAGACCAGTTGGTAGCCTTAGAACAGAGGCCAATTTATAATTATCAGATTGAAATATCAGAACTTGAACAGACAAAGGGTGCCTGGAGAGATGTAAATAGTAGATTAAGTAATTTGGAGAGTAAAATTTCTGATCTTAAATTGTCATCTACTTTCACTTCTCGCAAAACCAGTACTAGTGATTCTGAAATTGCAACAGCTACAGCCAGTAATTCGGCGATAGAAGGTAGTTATGATATTGTAGTAAAGCAAACTGCTAAAGCGCAGCGTATATTAGGAGCAAAAATGTCAGATGATAGTGTGGCACTAAATACACTAACTGGTATGGCTAGTTTACCAGCTGATAGCGAAATTATGGTTAATGGAAAGGATATAATAGTTGCCAATACAGATACATTAAATGATCTCGTAACTAAGATAAATAATGGCGAAACAGGAGTTAAAGCAAGCAATGTTGATAATCATTTAGTATTAGAAAGTGAAGAAACAGGTATAGGTCATGAGATAGGTTTAATTGATGATAATAGTTTATTGGAAAATCTGGGAGTCTTAACAGCAGGTGATAATGATAAAACTATCCAATCTAATAAGCTTAAAGTAACTGATGCTA
The DNA here is from genome assembly GCA_016278415.1 of Halanaerobiales bacterium. The sequence continues at coordinate 19,597 of JADQBV010000053.1, read as the reverse complement.
ATACAGCATTAGGTTTTAGTGGTAGTTTTCAGTTAGATTTAATGGAAAGTGATGGAACAGTTTCCTCAACAGGCGAAATAACCGTTGATGAGACAACAACCTTAAATGATATTAAAGCTCAGATTGATGGAATTACAAACATGTCTGCAGCAGTTGTTGATGAAGGCAATGGATATTTTTCATTACAGGTAAATAGTAGTGTCATTGATTCATCAGTGAAAATATCTAATACCGGTAGTGATAACAAGCTTTTGAAAAATTTATCATTTGGTAATAGGGCATATGCAAATCAACATCAGGCTGCTAGTGATGCTATAATAGAGGTTAATGGAATAACAGACATCACTAGTTCTACAAATAGCTTTTCTGATGTAGTAGAAGGAGTAACTTTTAATATTGAACCTAACACTGCTATTGATAGCACAGCTACTATATCTGTTAGTAAAGATAAAGATAAAACAGTATCTACTGTGCAAAAATTTGTAGATCAGTATAATAGTTTAATGAGTTTTATTGATAAAAAAACAAGCTATGATTCAGATACCAAAACGGCTTCAGTCCTACAGGGTGATGGTACAATTATGCGTCTTGAAATGCGATTGAGGGAACTAGTAACAAATAAAGTAAACAGTAATAGTGATTATACTACGCTTTCTTCAGTGGGAATAAGTATCGACCGTCATGGAGTAATGAGTCTGGATAGTAATATGTTAAAAGAAGCATTAGATGTTGCTCCTGATGATGTCAAAAACCTTTTTAAGGCAGAATCAGATGTAGAGGGTTATGATGGTATGGCAACAAGACTCGATAGTTATGTAGATCAACTTCTTCAATCAAATACTGGTCTAATACCACGAAGATTGGATTTATTTGATGATAGGATAGAAGGTCTCAATGAAGAAATTGAGGATGTTGGGCGTAGGGTAGAGATGGTTAGGAAGAGATATACCGCCCAATTTGCAGCAATGGAAGAGGCCATATCTAAAATGCAACAACAACAAAGCTGGATGATGAGTCAGCTACAAGGATTAAGTGGTGGAAGCACAAGTAGTTCGCTGAGTTAACAGTTTCTAGTAGAAAGCCCACTCAACAAAGGTGCTAGTATTCTATAAAATAAAATGAGATAGTAAATGGGTGGGTTGTGGCCACTAAACATAAAGCTTAATGAGAGGGGAATAGTAGAATGCCAAATCAAACAGCAGCTTATCAACAGTATAAAGAGGTACAGGTTAAAACAGCAAATCGGGGTAAACTCTTAATAATACTATATCAGGGATGTATTAAGTTTTTAAGGTTGGCTAAGAAAGGTATTCAAGATAATAATATAGAGATGGCTAACAACAACATTATTAAATCACAGAGGATCATCATGGAGTTAATGAGTACTCTTGACCGTGATAAAGGTGGAGAGATATCGGATAATTTATATAACCTCTATGATTATATGAACAGACAGTTAATTGATGCAAACATTAATAAAAATATCGTTCCTATAGAAATAGTAGAAGAACTAATGTTAGAGCTACTTGATTCCTGGCAGCAGATTGTTAATGGGGGCAAGCGAGAAGAGGAAGATAATTCTAAGGTTAGAGTTGAGGGGTAGAGTATGAAAGACCTAGTGGAATTGTATGAGCTGTCAGTAGAACAGAAAAAAATAACCATGGAAGCTGATTATAAAGTTTTAGTTAAAGTATTAGGTAAATAATATATATGATGCCAAAATTATCGATAAAAAGGGATAGAAATTCAAGTAAGTATAAGGAGTTTTAATATGGATTACTACCGAAAAAATATGCGTATTATAAAAAGTAATTATAAATATATATATAATCAACTTAAAAAATATGAAACTAGTGATAAAATAGATATAAACAAGTTTTCTAATAAAAATGATATTATTGCTGAGGTTACTGATAAAGAAAATAATATAAAAATCTATATAGAGTCAACTAAAACAGATAATTATACGATGAGAGTTGAAAATGAAGAGAGTGATATCTATTTTCATAGTAAGTATGACCCTGTAAGAGAAGCAACTGGACTCATAAAAAATTTTAAGGTAAAAAAGGAAAAGCAAGTAATAGCTCTAGGGTTTGGACTTGCTTATCATTTAAATGAATTAGCATTCAGAAATCAATTTGATAAGATAATTATTATTGAGCCATATATTTCAATCTTTTATACTGCATTAAATTTTATTGATCTCAGTACTTTATTAAAAAATAAGCGGATTGTCTTTATTATTAATGCAAATCTTGAAATATTTGATGTTATAAATCGTAATATATCTCTTTCTTTAGCGAAAGAGTTAGCCTTTTTAGAACAAATTCCATCTTTGAAGTTGTTTGATAAAGATTATGATAAGATATATAAAGAAATAAAAGAAGCAATAAATTATAAAAAAATTTCACTGGCAACAGATATACAGCAGGCCAGAAAATGGAGAAATAATATTATAATAAATCTATCTTATATTTTTAAAAGTCCCAAAGCGGATGATTTTTTTGGAATGTTTGAAGGGATACCTGCTATCTGTGTCTCTGCCGGTCCTTCACTAGATAAAAACATTGAAGAAATTAAAAATGCTGAAGGTAAAGCATTAATAATGTGTGTAGGTACTGCTTTAAAGGCTTTGTTAAAGCATAATATTAATCCTGATATTGTAGTTTCTATGGATGGAGATGAAGCTAATTTTAAGCATTTTAAGGATATAACTGAAATGCCAGACACATATTTATTTGCAGAACTAGGAAATTACTACCAAATACAACGAAAATGGAATAACAAACAGGTATTTTTTACAATGAAACGTAATTTTAGTGGCTGGGTTGAGAAGCTTAAAGGTGAATATACTCCAATTAAAACTGGAGGAACTGTTGCTCACAGTATGATTGATTTAGCCTATAAGCTTGGTGCTGATCCAATAGTTTTAGTAGGTCAGGACTTAGCTTATGCAGAGGGCAGAACACATGCAAGTGGAACTACCTATGAAGGTCAGAAAGCAGAGAATAATAAGATGATAGAAGTTGAGGGAATTAATGGAGATACAGTATCAACTAGTAAGTCTTTTCTATCCATGCTTAGTTATTTCAATAATTATTTTTCTAAACACACTGATAGAACATATATTGATGCTACTGAGGGTGGCGCAAAGATAAATCATACTCAGATAATGAGCTTGAAAGAAGCAATTGGGATATATACTAGTAATCTGGATGAGGTTAATGTTAAAGAAAAATTAGAAAAGGTTTATTTAACAGAAAAACCTGATTGGAAAAGAACTTTTTTAGAACTTAATAATCATATGGAAGATACTTTAGATCAGTTGAATAATACTATTTCTATAAGTAAAGAACAATTAACATTTTTAAAGTCTGTAGAAAAGAGGCTTAAATATAAAGAGAATATTTTAGATAGAGAGCGTGATAAGATAGAAAAAGAGCTTTTATCCTATGAAAATAAATTAAAAAACAACTCTTATATCAAGTATTTTATAGAACGAATTTTAATTATAGAATCAATGAAATATGAGGAAGTTAAAGGGAGTTATTATATAGATAAAAAACAGGGATTTGAGGAAAAGATGAAATACTATCGTTCCTATCGTGTGAATTATCTTAAGGAATTAGAGAAATGTCGGAATATATTTATGCAGTTATATACTAAAGATAATGATAGTAGTAGTGAAAAGGAGGTATTAGCTTGAAAATATTTCTTAATGAAGATAAATTAAATGATGAATATGAATCATTAACGTTTCCTCAATTATTAGATACAATTAAAGAGAATTTAGAAGATAGTATCTTAAAACAAATTTATGTAAATGGAATAGAAGTTAACGAAAAATATCTACAAGATTCCTTTTTAAAAAAAGAAGACATTAAGGTAGTTAAATTTACAACTCAGACAACTAAAGAGTTAATTACAGATACTTTAAAACAGATTGATAATTATTTGCCAAAATTAAAAAAAGGTACACTGGATACAGTTAACCATTTTAGAAATGACGAAATTGAAAAAGGTAATAACAAATATCAATATATTATAGAAGGTTTAGAATGGTATACCGGAGTTATTTCAAAAATCGTTTCATTATTAGGAAATGAGGATATATATAATAAAGGTCAAGAAATGTTAAATGAGTTAAACAAAACATTAACTGAAATAATGGTGACACATAAAAAAGATGATTTAGTATTGCTCGCTGATATACTTGAATATGAAATAGTTGATTATATTGATGATTTTATTGAGTTTAATAATAAAATTAAAAACTGGGTAAATAAATAATATAAATAAGTCCTAACATCTAATAGTAAAATAAAAAATGAATTTGAGGGATTTTTATGGAATTAAAAAATAAAAAAATATTAGTAACAGGTTCATCAGGATTTATTGGGTCACACCTTACTGAAAAATTGGTTGCTATGGGATGTGATGTTACAGCCTTTGTAAAATATAATTTTCAGAATGACTGGGGCTGGCTGGAAAATTCTGAAGTAAAAGATGAAATTGAAATTTATACAGGTGATATTAGGGATTATGATGCTGTTTACGATGCAGTAGATAATATAGATGTAGTGTTCCATTTAGCCGCATTAATTGGTATCCCTTATTCATATAAATCCCCTCTAGCATATATTAAAACAAATGTTGTAGGGACATATAATATTTTACAGGCTGCCAGGCAGCATGATATAAATAAAATAATTATAACATCAACGAGTGAAACCTATGGGACTGCTCAATATATCCCAATAGATGAAAACCATCCTGTGGTAGGTCAATCTCCTTATTCTGCATCTAAAATATCAGCTGATCAAGTAGCAATTAGTTACCATAGGAGTTTTGATATACCTGTTGTGATTGCACGCCCATTTAATACCTATGGTCCTAGACAATCTGCACGAGCTATTATTCCTACTATTATTACTCAAATTTTAAATGGACAAAATGAAATAAACTTAGGCAATTTATCTCCAACAAGAGACTTTAACTATGTACAGGATACTGTAAATGGATTTATTTCATTAGCTGAAAGTGATAAGACGATAGGGGAAATCACTAATATATGTTCTAATACTGAAATATCTATGCAGGAAACTGTTAATTTAATTGTAGAATTATTAGGTGAGAAAGTTAAAATTCTTAGTGATCAGAAACGTGTAAGACCTGATAAAAGTGAAGTTGATAGATTATATGGTGATAACAGTAAAATAAAGGAATTAACTTCATGGAGACCGGATTATAATTTAGAAGATGGATTAAAAGAAACTATATTATGGTTTACAGAAAATATGAAATTTTATAAACCAGAAATTTATACTATATAGGGTGGATGTGATTAATTTGCAAGAAAAAGAAATATTAGCATTAATATTAGCAAGAGGCGGATCTAAAGGAATACCAAAAAAAAATATTAAACAATTATGTGGGAAACCCTTAATAGCTTATACTATAGAAGCAGCATTTAATTCTGAATGTATAAATCGTGTGGTAGTATCAACAGATGATGATGAAATTGCTGAAATTGCTAAAAAATGGGGAGCAGATGTCCCATTTAAACGGCCGGAGAAATTAGCTACAGATACAGCAACTAGTAATGATGCAATAGTTCATGCTTTAAATTGGTTACTAAAGAATGAAAATTATACTCCTGAACTTTTTTTAAATTTGCAAGCAACATCTCCTTTTAGAGATAAAAAAGATATAGATAAGGCAATTAAGAAATTTATAGATAGTGATGCTGATAGTTTAATAAGTGTAACAGAAACAGATAAATCTCCTTATTGGATGAGAACCATAGATGAAAATGGATATTTGAATCCTATTATGGAAACTGATAAAAAATATAATAGAAGGCAAGATTTACCTAGTGTTTATGTATTGAACGGTGCTATATACATGATGGAGTCTATTAGATTTTTAAAGAATAGAAAATTTAATATTGGTAATGTTTTACCATATATTATGGACAAAATTAGCTCCGTTGATATAGATAATATGTTAGATTGGAAGTTCGCTGAGTTTCTAATGGAGGAAAAAAATAATGATTAAAATAGGTTTTAAAAAGGTTGGAGGTAACAATAAAACTTTCATAATCGCTGAAGCAGGTGTTAATCATAATGGAGATATTGACATAGCTAGAAAGCTAATAGATGTAGCTGTTGATGCTGGAGCAGATGCAGTTAAATTCCAAACTTTTAATACTGATAAACTGGTAACAAAAAATGCTCCTAAAGCCGATTATCAAAATAAAACAACTGACAAGAAAGAAAGTCAATATGATATGTTAAAAAAACTTGAATTATCAAAAGAAGATCATGAATTATTGATTGATTATTGTAATGATAAAAATATTCAATATATGTCAACACCTTTTGATTTTGATAGTGTGGATTTATTAGAGAAATTGGGGCTTGAAATCTATAAAATAGGTTCTGGTGATTTAACTAATATTCTTTTACTGAAATATATAGCTAAACTAGGTAAGCCAATGATTGTTTCGACAGGTATGGCTGATATAGGAGAAGTAGAAGAAGCAGTAAACGCTATTCAAGAAACTGATAATAATAAGTTAATATTATTACATTGCGTAAGTAATTATCCTACTACTTATGAAGAAGTGAATTTAAAAGCAATGGATACAATGAAACAAGCTTTCAAATTACCCGTGGGTTATTCAGACCATACTAAGGGTATAGAAGTACCTATTGCAGCTGTAGCTATGGGTGCAATAGTTATTGAAAAGCATTTTACTCTAGATAAAAATATGGAAGGACCTGACCATAAAGCCTCTTTGAATCCAGAAGAACTGTCCATAATGATAAAAAGTATTAGAAATGTTGAAAAATCTTTTGGTAATGGCTTAAAAAAGCCTACAAAGGTTGAAAAGGAAAATATAAAAATAGTGAGAAAAAGTCTAGTAATAAACAAAGCTAAAAAAATTGGTCAAATTATAAGTAAAAAGGATATTGATATAAAAAGGCCGGGTATAGGTATAGATCCTAAATTTATAAATATTATAATTGGGATGAAATTGACAAATAATATAGAGGCAGATCATTTATTGACATGGGAGGATTTAAAAGTTGAATAAACGGAAAATATGTATAGTAACTGGTACAAGAGCAGACTACGGTTTATTATATTGGTTACTAAAGGAAATACAAGGAGATAAAGATTTAGAGTTACAATTAGTAGTTACAGGTATGCATTTGTCTCCAGAATTCGGTTTAACGTATAAAACTATTGAACAAGATGGGTTTAAAATAGATGATAAAATCGAACTACTTCTTTCTTCAGACACAGAAGTAGGGATAAGTAAGGCTATTGGATTAGGTTGTATAAGCTTTGCAGAAAGCTATAAAAAATTACAACCTGATATAATAGTTGTGTTAGGGGATAGATTTGAAATATTTGCAGCTACTATTGCTGCAATGATAGCTAATATTCCCTTGGTACATTTGCATGGCGGAGAATCCACACAAGGTGTAATTGATGAGTCTATAAGACATTCAATTACTAAGATGGCAACATATCATTTTGCTGCTACTGAAGAGTATAGAAAGCGAATAATACAATTAGGCGAAAATCCCGATAGAGTTTTTAATTATGGTATGGCTGGTCTTGATAATATATATAGGATAGATTTATTTTCAAAAGATGAACTTGAAAAAGTTATTGGTTTTAAATTTGACAAAAAAGTTGCTATTGTGACATACCATCCTGTGACTCTAGAAAAAAATACTGCTGAAGAACAGATTAATAATTTACTAAAAGCTATAAATAATTTTAATATGAAGGTTATTTTTACAAAAGCTAATGCAGATACTAGTGGAAGAATAATTAACAATGAAATTAGAAAATATGTAAAACGAGATTCTGGCAAATATATTTTTGTTGATAATTTAGGTCAATTGAAATATTTGTCTGCTTTAAAACATGTGGATTTAATGATAGGCAATTCTTCTAGTGGTTTAACAGAAGCCCCAAGTTTTAAACTGCCTGTAGTGAATATTGGAGATAGACAAAAAGGAAGAATTAAAGCAGGTAATGTAATTGATTGTGATTATAGTGTAAATGAAATAATAAACTCGATAAAAAAAGTAAATTCGACGAAGTTTAATACTAATTTAAAAAGTATGGTTAATCCTTATGATAAATACGAAGATGGTAAAACAAGCTATAGAATAAAAGAAAAGTTAAAAGAATTTAATTTAGGTAATAATATACTTAAGAAAGAATTTTATGATATAAATTATTAAAAGTTTATTTTAATATATTTCTATATGGCAAAACACAAAAAATAGTTCTATTAGGCATAGAAGGACATGAGATAATTGGTTGAGATAAGAACTCTAATTAATTATTATAATATGTTATATGACTTGAGGTGTAATTTAATGAAGATCTTATATATGGGTGATGGAAAATGGGGAGAGTTGTCATTACTTAAACTAATAAATAGTGATGAAGATATTGTTGGTGTTGTAGTTAGAAAAAACCCCAGTGATAGTAAGTGTTCTAAATTGGCTAATGATAATAATCTACCTCTATTTCAGCCAAATAATGTAAATAGTGATGTTTTTTTTCAAAAAGTTAAGAGGTTAAACCCTGATTTGATTATATCAATGTCTTATGATCAACTTATCAAAAAGAGATTAATTACCTTTCCTTCAAAAGGTATTATAAATGCACATGCAGGTATGTTACCATTTTATCGAGGGCGTTCCCCAATAAATTGGGCAATTATTAATGGGGAAGATTATATTGGATTAACCATACATTATATTGATGAAGGTATTGATACAGGAGATATAATTGTACAGGAAAAGATTAATATAAGTAAAAAAGATGATTACAATACTATTTTAAAAAAAGCAGAAAATTTAGCTCCTAAATTATTAATGCAGTCAATAATTTTAATAAAAAACAATCTTGTACTGATAAAGGAACACAAACATAAAGAAGGGATTTATCTTCCCAAGAGAAATGTGGGCGATGAAATTATAAATTGGAAATGGAATTCCGATAGAATTTATAATTTTATACGGGCTTTAGTACCACCTGGGCCTTGCGCTAGAACTTTTTTAGGTGGAATTGAGATAAAAGTGTTAAAGTCAGAACTAATAGATGCCCCTAATTTTATTGGACATCCAGGACAAGTAGTAGGTCGAGACCAAAGTGGTGTTAAAGTAAAAACTGGAGATAGTATTATTAAATTAGAAAAAGTAATTATCAATGATAAAAAATCTACCCCAGATTTTAATATTGGAATAAGATTAGGAATTAATTATGAAGAAATTATTTATAATTTAAATAAAAGAGTAAAAAAATTAGAGAATGAAGTCAAAAAATTAAAAGGTGATGATAATGAACAATAGATTGTTAAACCAAATAATGATTTCACCTGAAACTAATATTAAAGAGGTTATTAAAATAATAGATAAAGCAGCAAAACAGATAGTATTAGTTGTAGATGAAAACAAAAAAATACTGGGAACCGTAACTGATGGAGATATAAGAAGAGGAATTATTAATAGTATAGATATGGATAATAAAGTGAGAACGATAATGAATGAAGACTTTTTTTCACTTCACTATAATACTCCCAAAGAAGATATTTTAAATAAATTTAAGGAAAAATCATTTCATCAGATACCATTATTGGATGATAAAGGTCGGGTTAAAGACCTGGCGATACTAAATGAAATAATTAAAGAAAGTAAAAAAGATAATACTGTAGTTTTAATGGTTGGTGGTTTAGGGACTAGGCTACGTCCATTAACAAATGATATTCCAAAACCCTTATTACCTATTGGTGATAAACCCATTTTAGAGACAATTGTTGAACAGTTTAAAGCATATGGGTTTGTTAATTTTATTTTTTGTACAAATTATAAAGATACTCAGATAAAAAAATATTTTGGTGACGGTTCAATTTTAGATGTAAATATCATATATATAAATGAAAAAAAACGCCTAGGAACAGCTGGTGCTTTGAGTTTAATTAATAAGAAAATAGAGGGACCATTTTTTGTTATGAATGGTGATTTATTAACCAGATTGAATTTTGATACAATGATGAAATATCATAAAGAAGATGGATATGTGATGACTATTGGTTCCAGAGAATATAATTATCAAATTCCATATGGAGTATTTCAAATAGATAATCAAAAGGTAACTCATTTAGTTGAAAAACCTAATCATAGTGTATTTGTTAATGCAGGGATATATATATTGGAGCCTGAATTATTAGATATGATACCAGATAATGAATTTTACAATATGACGGATTTAATCAACAAATTATTAAATAAAGAACAATCTATTGGTGCTTTTCCAATAAGAGAATACTGGGCAGATATAGGTCAACATGAAGATTACAAAAAGGCTAATAAAGAGTACTGGGATAAGTTTTCAGAGGTTGCAACAACTACGGAATAATAATATTAATTATAAGGATGATTTTATGAACAAAATACCTTTATCAGAACCATATTTAAACGGCAATGAATGGAAGTATATCAAGGATTGTCTTGATACAAATTGGGTATCATCTACAGGTAGTTATGTTAATAGATTCGAAAATGATATCTCTAAATACCTTGGCACTAAATATTCTGTGGCTACAGTAAATGGAACAGCTGCTCTTCATACAGCACTAAAAATACTCGGAGTAGGAGAAGGAGATAAGGTTCTTGTTCCGACTTTAACTTTTATAGCCTCTGTAAATCCAATTAAATATTGTGGAGCAGATCCGGTTTTTATAGATTCGGAAGTAGAAACATATAATATGGATCCAGATAAAGTTGTTACAAGTATAAAAAATATGATTAGGGTAGGTAATAAACCAAAAGCTGTAGTTGTTGTTCACCTATATGGACAAGCTGCAAAAATAGGACCTATTCTTGATATCTGTAATAAACATGATATCTTCCTTATTGAAGATGCTACTGAAGCTTTAGGATCTAAGTATAATGGGAAGATGATTGGATCTTTTGGTGATATCAGTTGTTTTTCATTTAATGGAAATAAGTTAATAACTACAGGTGGTGGAGGTATGTTAGTGACAGATAATTATCAATGGGCGGAAAAAGCTAGATATCTAACTACCCAGGCTAAGGATGACCCTGTTCAATTTATTCACGAAGATATAGGATATAATTATCGGATGACTAATATTCAAGCAGCTATGGGAGTAGCTCAATTGGAACAAATTGGTAATTTTATTAGAAGAAAACGTGAAATTGCCCAATACTATTATGATAATCTTAATGATATCCCAGGAATTACTGTTACTAAAGAGAAAAAAGGTTCATATAGTAACTATTGGTTACCTACAATATTAGTAGATGGAAATAAATATGGATTGGATTCAAAGGAATTATATAAAAGACTACGTAAGGAAGGTGTTTTGGTTAGACCATTTTTTTACCCTATTCATCAAATGTCTATGTATAAAGACTATGTTTTTAATGGTAAAGTTGTTATAGATTTATGGGAAAAAGGTATTTGTCTGCCAGGGAGTGTAAATATAAGCGAAGAAGAGTTAATTTATGTTATTAAAGCTATAAACCGTAATTATGAGTAGTAGTTTAATAAATTAATTTGTGGGCTTACTGATTTTAATTTTTAAACAAGAAATATTTAATAAAAAATACTTAAGATACAGGGATATGATTTGGTCATGGATCTATATAACAATTATCAAAAATTATATAAGTTATCTCAGGAGCAGAAGAAAGCAATAGAGAATAGTGATTACGATCAACTTTTGAAGATTCTTAATCAAAAACAAAATTTAATAAAAGAAATAGAGAAGATTAATCTTGAAGAGTATCTTAACGAACAGGAAAATCATCAGGACTCTCTTGATCAATTAAAAAGCTTGATGCAAAAAATGAAAGAGTTAGAAGATGAAAACGAGAAAAAATTAAGGGGAAAGAAAGAACTACTTGGCGACAAAATGAAGGATATTAACTTAAAACAAAGGGGTAGAAAGGGATATCAGACAGCTAATAAATTTGATGCTAAATTCATAGATAAAAAAAGTTAATCTTGATAGGAAGGGAGGATTGAAAATAATGAATGTAAGTTCTGCAATGCAAAGTCAGATGACAAGCATTAGACAGGCTCTCGGTATGGCCAGCCTTCAAACTGCTATGAATCAGAACGGTCCTACCGTCAGTAAATTGATAGAAGGAATGGAAGAAACAACTGAGGCCATTCAACAGGTTGCTCAACCCCATAGAGGTAGTAATATTAATATTAGGGTATAGTACGTTGTAATTGTAGGTGTGTATATTTTTGGGTTTTAGAAGAAGGAGAAAATTGATTTATGAAGAATCGTAGTATAGAGGTTTAGCTGAGACTAACAGGTCAGATTTTCTGTTAGTCTTTTTAAGTTTATAATATTTGATGAAATGTTAAAAAGATTTTTAAGCTAAATGATTGTTGATATTATGAATATTGAGAGGTGATATATATCAAGTTTTTACATAAATTTAAATTTAAAATTATATTAGTATGGATATTCAGGATATTATTAATAGCTGCAATTGTAGCTGATATTATTAACTTTCATTGGTTAAATTTATTTAACTCTATATTAGCACTTTTGGTAACATATATTCCTAATTTCTTATCGAAAAAACATATCCTATATATGCCTTCAGATATCCAGGTGATTATAATTGCTTTTGTCTTTGCATCATTGTATCTTGGGGAAATGAGGGCTTTTTATCTCCGCTTCTGGTGGTGGGATACAATGTTACATACCTTTTCGGGTGTAATACTGGGCTTCGTTGGCTTTATTTTAATTTACTTCTTGAATCATGGGGAAGATATTGATTTGTTGTTAAGTCCTTTATTTATAGCTATTTTCTCCTTTACTTTTGCAGTGAGTTTTGGCGTTATATGGGAAGTTTTTGAGTTTGCTATGGATAGTTTTCTTGGTTTTAATATGCAGAAATCAGGATTAGTAGATACTATGTGGGATTTGATAGCTGATTGTGTAGGTGGTGGAATTGCCTCTTATTTTGGGTATAATTATTTAAAGAAAGGACTTCCCTCTTATTTTGAAAAAGCAGCACAGAAAATTCTAAGAGGGAATGGTCAGTTTTTTGATTAGCTTGTTTGTTGTCAGCCATTTGGTGTTAATCCATTTAATCTTCCTAAAAAGTCCAAGATCAGACTTGGCTTATCAGTAATAAAGGAATCTGCTTTAAAGTGTGACAGTATTTTTACCTGCCATGCTTTATTTATTACATAAGGAACTACAAATAAGCCTTCATCATGGGCAGCGGCAATATGCCAGGGCCAGGCAACAAATCCTTTAGGTGCCAGGCCATCAACCCTTTCATTGGCTAGATCAAGCCAGTTACTCCATGACCTCCTACCAATCATATTATCATTAATTAATAAAACAGCTGGGGTTTTTGCTGTTATATTCTTAATTATGTCAAGACTATTAATATTAAAAGACATGAAAACTATTTTAGTCCTATCTACACTGCTGTTAACTGATTCTGACAAATTTTCATCGTTTATTTTTTTAGCCTTTGATAAATCACTATCAATTTTAACAGAATCATTCTTTAGACAACCGTTTTCATTTAAAATTTCCGCTGTTTGTCTTTCAATACCCGGATAGAGCTCAGGGTATTTAAACTCCAGGAATAAGCCAGGATTATTTTCGCCTGCTTCTGCAATATCAAGTAATTCCTCAAGGGTTATAATATCCAGGCCGTTATATTCTGCTTTTGCCCTTTCAGGATATCTCTCATTAAACCAGCTTCCAAAGTCAAGCTTCAGTAGTTCCTGGTAAGTGAAGTTTTCAAAGATGTAGTTTTCTCTGTTAGGGAACACATCTTCAACATTTGAAAGACGTTTCAAATTCCTGTCATGAAAAATTACAATCTTGCCATCTTTTGTCCTTTGTATATCTGCTTCTAAGTAATCAACTCCTTGCTCTCTAGCCAGTATAAAAGCTGCCTTAGTTGATTCAGGTGCTTCTATAGATGCACCTCTATGTGCAATTACTGAGGGATAAGGGATGTTTAAGTTCTTCAGGATATCCCTGCCTTTCTGCGAGGGTCGAATAAGATAATATCCCCCGTAAAAAAGCATGAATAGTGCTATTAAAATTAGTAGAATACCAGCTATGATATATAACTTGATTAGTGTTCACCTCCTAAAATATTGCCATTTCTTCTAAATACAGTGTTACGTACTTTGTCGATAATTTCTTCTATCTTTTTTTTCTTGTTTTCAGGTATTTGGATATTCATATTTTTAAAGCCTTCTAAATAACCGATTTCTTGATATTTTTTATTTTGAATTAGAAATAGTTGTTTTTTGTATAGTAGCAAGGGATTTTCATGTAAGAAGAGTGTTGGTCCATTTTCTTCTAACAGTAGTGAATTACCCATAAATGTTTTGGGTAGTTCTTCTATTCCCAGAATATCTAAAATAGTAGGGGCTATATCCGTAGTACTACCAGTGGTATTTATAATATCTTTATTAATATCTTTGTGCTTAATTATCAGTGGTATGGCTTCTGGTGGTTTAACATTTATGTTTAGATTAAAATCTCTAGAAGACGAATAGAGTTCACTATCTATATCTGCTTGATGATCTGAATAGATTATAAATAAAGTGTCTTCCATCATGCCTTTCTCTTTAAGATTTGTAAAGAACATTTCCAGGGATTTATCTAAAAAACTAATAGACTGAAAGTAGTCACGCACAAGTACGTCTTCAATCTTTACAAATTCTTCTTGAACTTCTTCTTCAGGGTAAAAATAAAAGGGTGTATGACTTGTAAGTGTAATAAAATAGGCAAAAAACGGTTTTTTGGCATTGGCTAGAAAATCAATTGATTGCTTAAAAAAATCATAGTCATTAATTCCCAGCTTGTGGTCTTTAACGTCCATTATTAAGTCCGTCTTAGAAAAGTCTTCTAGACTATAGAATTTATCAAAGCCTAAGTCTGGAAAGGCCCGATTCCTACTAAAAAATTCTTTATTATTACCATGAAAAGCTAGAGTCTGATATCCCGCTGATTTTAATACCTTAGGTAAAGATGCTGTCTTGCTGAAATCATTTTCCCTGAAGGCATAATTACGGTTAACAGGGTAAAGAGATGTCAGTAAAGAGAGATCTGCGTCAAAACTACCATTTACATGTTGGGCAAAGAAATTATTAAAATAAAGACTTTCGCTTTTTAGTTTATTAAGAAATGGGGCTATTTCTTTTCCCTGATATTCATAATCTATAAGTTTAGCATCAAAAGACTCCAGTTGAATGACTATTATATTAGGCTTATCATTCTTTAATGTTACTTGATTATTAAAATGTTCTACCTTTTGCAGATCAATAGCTTTTGACCTGACAGTATAAAACTTATCAGGTTCTAGGTATTCATATGTCTCTATTAGATATAAGGGTAATATACCATATACATTTACAAACTGACTGGTGTTTTCCTGGTAAAGCTTTATTGGGGTTTTATTACCTAATAGATAGTTAGTAAAAAGAATTTGCGATAATATAAGGACTAATATAACTATAATAGGGATACCTCTATGCCCTTGATTTCGACTGGTAGTTGAAATCATACTATTTCCTATCTTGCTTATCCTATTAACAGAATAGCCTATACTTTTTATTTTCTTTTCAGGGATTAAGAAAATAAGTAATAAGATATCAATAATAAAAATAAAGTCATAGGGTTTTATAATTTGTCTGAAGAGCACAGGAATTAAAGAAAGACTATTGGTTCCTTCTCCCTGAATAATATCACTAATAGTTAAATAGTTACCAAAATAAACGTTATACCAGTAATTCGACATAAACAAGACTGTGAACAAAAATGATATAGATAATAATAAGATACGTCCTATTTTTGTTTTCAATAATGGTGTCAGAAAGTAAACAAAAATAAGTATGAGTATTAAATTTTTAATTATCAGTCCACTTATTGAGGGTACATAAAAAATTTGGATAAATAGAAAATTATATTTTAGTAGGAAAAAGCCCATAAAAATTACAGCAAATAGCTTTTGTCTTTTTGTTAAATTTTTAAAATTTATCATAGTTAAACTCCCTTAAGATTTAATTATTAAGAATCATCTCTATAACAGTTGGAATATACCTAGATGTTTTGCTATTTAACTGAATGAATTTAAAAAGTCTCCAGTAACGGACTGATTGCAAGAAGCTGATTAACAAAATCTTGTTTCACTGCCCCCTCATTATAGACGCAAAGTCGGGCCAGTACTAGCCTATCGAAGGCGTCGGAGCACATAGCGAGTTTGATTTTGTCGCTTCTTAATTGAAGGAGTAACTGGTGTTTAGACTTTTTCATGAATGAAGTAATAGCAAAATATTACTTACCTTATATAATAATATAAAAACTAGTTAAGAAATGCAAATTAAACAATACAATAATGGGCTATAGTTATTTTGTACTATTTTGTTGATTCTAATAAGATTATGTTGCAATTTGATAGTATTATTGTATAATTGTATATAGTTGGAAAGAATCATAAATTATAATATAATATTGGAACTAAAGTCTTATAAAGGCAAACCTATTGAAAAGTAGGGGCGCAAAGCTATGGGTCTAAAGACTTGTCTATGATTGCCAGGCTGCTAGGATATATATTTAACTATTCCCAGCCTATAGCCTATTGTTATAGGTTCTTTTCATTCTACGGTAATATGCTGCTCAGATATTTTAATAATCGGCCGCTTTATCATACTGCGAACCATATAATTATTTCATAATACGAAAACTTATGAGGGGTGAATTAAATGATAGATTTACATTCACATATTCTAACTATAGATGATGGTGCTGAAAGTATAGGGGAAGCAATCGTTATGCTGAAGATAGCAGAGGAACAAGGGGTAAGAAAAATGGTAGCAACCCCACATTATGTTAAAAATGGAGATAACAATAAGGGTTACTTTTTTAGACCTGATGAAATAGCAGAACATGTAGTTAATTTAAGAAGTATTATAAAAGAAGAAAACATTAATATAGATTTACTAACAGGATCTGAAGTTTATTATCATGATAGACTGGGAAAAGATATAGATGATGGACTTATAACGATGATTAATGGCAGTAGATATTTTTTGCTTGAACTACCTTCAAACAAAATACCGACACACCTTATAAATATACTTTATGACCTTTATCATTTAGGTGTTAAGCCAATTATTGCTCATCCAGAAAGGAATATGGAAATAATGAAAAATCCTAATTCCTTACATGATTTAATTAAGAAAGACTGGGCATATGCTCAGGTGAACTCATCAAGTCTATTAGGAGTATATGGAAAAAGGGTTCAGAAAACTGCTGAAATCTTAGTAAAAAAGAATCTGGTACAATTGATTGGATCTGATTGTCACTCCATTGGTAAAAGAAAACCTTCTTTAAAAGAAGGCATAGATATTATTGAAAAGATAAATGGTAATTCAGCTTATTTTATTAATAACAACCAGATGATAATTGAGAATAAAAAACTAGTTTTAAAGAAACCGAAAAAAATTAAAAATCGTATAATTTTTAAATTGAAAACAGAAATAGCATTTGCATAGATAAAGGATCAAAGGTAGACCTGGCTTTTGTTAATTGTAGTCAGGTTTTTTTCATGTAATTCCCTATAATTGTAGATTTAGCTGCTTAATTATGCTTTTAAGCTAAAATTTTGTCTCTATTACTTAAAATTCTTGTTTTTTTGCAGGAATTATGTAGAACATAGAGAATTATATTTAATAAGGTTAAAAGGGATAAAAAGGAGGAGACGCAGGTGAAAAGAGTTATGGTTGTTGATGATGCTGCTTTTATGAGATTAAACCTAAAAAATATCCTTAAGGATGTTTATGAAGTTGTAGGTGAGGCACAAAATGGGCAGGAAGCAGTTACGATGTATCAAGATTTAAAACCAGATATTGTAACAATGGATATTACAATGCCTGTGATGGATGGTTTAGACGCGATTAGGGCTATAAAAAAGACTGACACTGGTGCTAAGATAATAGTTTGTAGTGCTATGGGCCAACAAAAAATGATAATTGAAGCAATTGAAGCTGGTGCTAAAGATTTTATTGTTAAACCATTTAAAGAGGCCAGGGTACTTGAGGCTATTAAAAAGCTTGTTTAGCCTTTAAGTAATTTGTAAGAAAAGCAGGTAAATTGCTATCTTTGGCGAAATATTATAATTAGACTTACAAAACTAATATTTACCAATATAATTATTTTATGGGAAGGTGACAAAATGAATCCTTTTATTAATTTTTTAAGTAAAGGACTTGATGGAGCTAGCCTCAGGCAAAAACTTTTGGCTAATAATATTTCAAATGTTAATACCCCTGGTTATAAAAGGGAGGATGTTGATTTTGTCTCAACCCTGGAAAAAGAGAGTAAACAATATAATCAAGGGACAAGTTTATCCCTTAGTACTACTGATAGTGGACATATAAACTTTTCAAAGAGTGCAAAGAGTGACAAACCATTCAAGAGAATACATATGTCTAATACCAGTAATAGAAGTGACGGTAATAATGTGGATATAGAAAACGAAATGGCTGAAATGGCTAAGAATAATATATACTATAATACCATGATTCAACAGGTAAGTGCTCGGTTTAAATTTCTAAATTCTGTAATTGATAAAGGGGGTAGGTAAAAATGTTTAGTAGTTTTAACATCAGCGCATCAGGTATGACTGCCCAGAGAAAAAGAATGGATATTATATCTAACAATATTGCTAACGTTGATACTACAAGAACTGAAGAAGGTGGTCCCTACCGCAGAAAGATGCCTGTATTTAAAGAAAGAGGATCTAAACCATTTTCCGCAATGCTGAAAGATGAGATTGATTTTAGGGAGGGTAAAGGTGTAGAGATTTCAGCAATTGTAGAGGATAGTAAGCCTTTTCAATTGATTCATAATCCAAATCACCCAGATGCTAATCAGGATGGCTATGTTGAAATGCCTAATGTTGATATCACCACTGAAATGGTAGATATGATCGATGCATCAAGGGCGTATGAAGCGAATGTAACAGCTCTGAATACTTTTAAAAGTATGGCCATGAAGGCTCTTGAAATTGGCCGTGGATAAGAGGGTGAATAAATAATGGTTAATCCAATTAATAGTAATTTTAGTTTTTCTATTGGGAATGAGATTAATAATAACGACAAAAAATCTGTAGCTAATGAGGCCGGCTCCTTTGTAGATATGTTGAAGAATAATCTACTTGATACTAACCAGTCCTTAAAAGAAGCAGATCAAGTCACTGAGGCCTTTGCTTTAGGGAAAATAGATAATATACATGAGGTTACCATTGCTACTGAAAATGCCAGAGTTGCCCTAAATTTGACTTTAGCTATTCAGAACAAAGTAATGGAAGCATATAAAGAAATTATGCGATTACAAATATAAATTTAAATTAGAGATTCAATTATTATGTTTCAAGTGAATATATTTTAAGGATTTACGATTGGGACAATAGTCATACTAATTGAACTGAGAGAGGTTTTATTATGTTTGAATGGTTAAAACCATTTATCCAAC
>JADQBV010000217.1 GCA_016278415.1 Halanaerobiales bacterium | reverse complement strand
TACTTCCTTATACCTCAATGTTTTTATCTACATTTGTTTTCCGACGAAATTTAGGCAGAAAATCTAATTTTATATTCTGTTTACTTATAACGTCAAATGCAACAGCAGCTAGTAGTACAAGTCCTTTGACCACTTGCTGTACGTTTGAATTAATTCCCATGATAGACATTCCGTTGTTCAATATACCCATAATTAAAGCCCCAATCAATGTACCACTTACGGTTCCTATACCACCGGTAGCACTAGCGCCACCTATAAAAACAGCACCAATTGCATCCAACTCAAATTGCTGACCTGCCTGGGGTGATGCAGAATTTAGCCGTGTAGAAAAAACAATTCCAGCTATAGAAGCCAGGAATGCCATATTCACATAGACAAGAAAAAGTAATTTTTTAGTCTTAACACCGGACAATCGGGCAGCCTTTTCATTACCTCCTAAAGCATAAATATGACGTCCTGTAACTGTGTTAGAGGTAAAATAGCTGTATACAATCAGTATAATTCCAAGAATAATAAAAACCATGGGAACACCGCGATAGTTTGCAAGGATATGAAATAACCATATGATAGCACTAGCAGTAATTAGTAGTTTGACTCCTAGACTCCAGGGACTCTCTACAGAATACCCTTTATTTTTGCGAGAGTAATAGCTTCTTATTTGAAAGACAGAAAATACTATTGCCAGTAATATACCTATTATTAAAGATGTGGTATTCCTTACACCGAAGAGATGCATATTTTCAAATAAATCTGGAATAAACCCTGTAGAATAAGCAAGATATTCATCGGGAAAAGGAGCCAAAGTCATTCCGTTCAATACTATCAAAGTCAATCCCCTAAATACAAGCATCCCAGCTAGTGTTACAATAAATGCTGGAATCCTCATATAAGCAATCCAGAAACCCTGCCACACACCAATACCGATTCCAATTAGTAATGCTAATAAAATAGAAAGATGTGGGTTCCATCCCCAGGATATGATAAATGTTCCGGCAAAGGCGCCAATTAATGCTACCACTGAGCCTACCGATAAATCGATGTTACCTCCTGTCAGTATACAGAGTAGCATACCGACGGCTAAAATAACTACGTAAGCATTTTGGAAAATAAGGTTAGAAACATTCATTGGTCTTAGCAATATACCATCAGTCATGACTTGAAATAATACAATAATACCCAATAGTACTAAAAGCATCATATATTGCTTTAGGTTATTGCGAATTGTAGTCCAGTTCATACTCGGATCTCCCCTTTACTTGCTTGTATAATAGAATTCATAATACCTTCTTGAGTTGCCTCCGCCCGGAGGACTTCATCAATCATTTTACCTTCGTTCATCACATAAATACGATCACACATTCCGAGAATCTCCGTTAGCTCAGAAGATATGAGTATAATTGCTTTTCCTTGCTCGGCCAATTCATTTATTATCTCGTAAATTTCATATTTTGCCCCAACATCGACACCACGAGTCGGTTCATCTAGAATAAGAACATCAGGTTTTGAATAAATCCATTTTCCTAAAAGTACCTTTTGTTGATTACCACCTGATAAATTACTTACATATTGCTCAACGTTTGGAGCTTTTATATTTAGTGCCTTTCGATATTTATCTGCTATTTTTCTTTCAAGACCTTTATCAATTCGACCATGTTTTGAGACAAAATCCATTCTAGGTAGTGTAATGTTGTGCATAATACTAGTATCCAACAAGATACCACTTTCTTTACGATCTTCAGTTACATAAGATAATCTATTATAAATAGCTTCAGATTCAGAATTTAGTTCTAAAATTTTACCATCTTTTATAAGTGTACCAGATTCCTTCGTTCCATAAGCCTGACCAAAAATAGACATGGCCAATTCAGTGCGTCCAGAACCGATCAAACCGTAAATACCTACTACTTCGCCCTTACGTGCTTTTAGGGAGACGTCTTCTACGACTTTACGTTCTGTATAAAGTTCATGATAGACTGACCAATTCTTTACCTCTAATGCAACTTCATCACGTATGGTTTCGGAACGGGTGGGATAACGCTCTGTCATCTCTCGACCAACCATACCTCGGATAATTCTTTCTTCTGACACATCGTCAGTTTTGTTATCCAGGGTTTCAACAGTGCATCCATCACGAAGAATTGTTATCTTGTCTGCACAATAAGCAATTTCATTTAGTTTATGAGATATAACGATAGAAGTAATACCCTTTTCATTACGTAATTTTAGAATAAGGTCAAGAATATTTTGTGCATCTTGTTCGTTAAGAGAAGAGGTGGGTTCGTCTAAAATAAGTAAACGCACATTCTTGGCGAGGGCTTTCGCAATTTCTACTAATTGCTGCTTCCCCACACCTATATCTTTAATTTGCATACGAGGGTCTTCCTCTAGTCCTACCATATGCATGTATTCTTTTGCTTTTTTGTATGTTTGATCCCAGTTGATACCACCAGTTTTTTTCTGCTCGTTGCCTAGAAACATGTTTTCGCCTATCGATAAGTATGGAACTAAAGCCAGTTCTTGATGGATGATGACAATTCCCAGGTCTTCTGAATCATTGATTCCTTGATGACGACACTCTTGCCCCTCATAGTAAATATCACCTGAATATGAGCCATATGGATAAATCCCACTCAATACATTCATTAATGTAGATTTACCTGCACCATTTTCCCCTACAATAGCATGAATTTCGCCTTCTTGAACAGTAATTTTAACATTATCTAGTGCTTTTACACCGGGAAACTCTTTGGTGATTGACTTCATTT
>JADQBV010000184.1 GCA_016278415.1 Halanaerobiales bacterium | reverse complement strand
TAGCTGTTTTATATCTATATATTAAAAGTATAGAAATAATTATTATACTTACGATAATAAGCAATTCCCTATGTCCTTGCAGAATTCCAAAACCAGCTCCACTATTCCTAACATAGGTAAAATGAAATATATTTTTGATTACAGGAATGGATTGTCCATAGGATAAAGAATTGTTTACTAGGAATTTAATAGCTTGATCCAGTGTAATTAAAACCATAATAAATATATAGAACATAATTATTACCCCTAGAATATTGTAGCATATTGAAGTATGCAAAACAAGATTATTTTTTGCTCTCTCCTTTACTACCTGTAAATGTTGTTTTAGCTTTAGAAGCATCTTCAATGTCATCAACTTCATCATCAATTATTGTGTCTTCTATTCCTACAGAACCAATTACTTCTTCTGAATCAATATAGGGGTCTTTGCTCAGTTTATCACCTGTAACTGGATCATGGGCATAACTCGGGTCATTAGAGGTCCCGTACTGAGCTACATCCTGCCAGGCATCTTCAGCGTCATACTCAATGCCCTCATCATTATCATTAAATCCCCTAAACGGTGGGTGAAATGTCCCTTCTTCTAATGGTCTTTCCCTAACTCCTTCAATGTCTTCCTGACTCTCCTGACAGTCTTCACAGTAACTACTATAGGGTACAACTCCTAATCTATCATCCTTAATATTTGCTCCACATTTTTGGCACACACCATAATTACCAGATTCTATTTTATCAAGGGCATCATCAACCTGTTTCAAAAGAGTGAAGGTATTATCTTTTAACCCAAGATCCATCTCCCTCTCAAATGTCTCACTACCTGCATCTCCAGGGTGATTATCATAACTTGATAGTTCATTAGTTGACTCCTGCTGACTATATTTTTCTTCATCTTGAAAATTCTTTATTTCTCCTTCTAATCTGTCTTTTTCATTTAATAATACCTTTTTATATTTCATAACTTTATACTTATCCATATACTTATACTCCTTTCATTTCTGTATCCAATAGTAAATTTATACTGATAGTTTTGTATATAATCTTATAACTATAGATGAATTTTTATATTTGTGAGCAATCAAGACTTTGAGCTATTTGATACTTTATTGAATAGACTTCTTCTTCCTATAAATATGTTTCTACAATTTTTATTATTTTTGCAACAAATTCGGCAATAAGAGGGATATTTGATTGGGCTAGATTCAAGAGAATAATTAAAAATATTGCACCTAGAACGGTTGCTCCGATAGCAATACCAAGTCCTCTAGCAAGGCCGGAGATAAAATTAATAAAGAGCATTTTTTTAGGAGATCGTATTAATTCAATGTATTCAGCAATATTAATACCTTGTATTCGATCTGATAGTTCCTCCAATTTTTCTAATATCTCTTCTTTATCCTCTTTTAACACTTCCTCCACCTACCTATTATTTTATTATCCCGTGTTTTAAACTCCTTTATTCTTCTAAATTAGCATTATATTTGTAAAATTACTAAGCATCCATGTCATTCTAAAAACAATAATTTATTTAATGAAAAGGGTTTCAAAGTAAGTAATTATATGTTATTATTATTTAATAATTTTATTTTTATGTATTTATAGTATGTATTGGGGGTTTTATATAATGATTAATTTACTTAATAAAAGAAATATAATGAAGGATATATATATATTAGCTATTCCCGCCATTTTAGAAATGGCTTTAAACACATTAGTTGGCCTTGCTGATACATTAATGATAAGTCGTTTTATTGGAACAGATGGCTTAGCTGCTGTAGGATTTGCTAACCAAATAGTTTTTACTCTAATATATATATTCTCATCTTTTAATGCTGGTGCTACAGCCATGGTTGCAAGGAGTTATGGAGAGAAAAACTATAAACGATTAAATAAGATAGTGGGACAAAACCTAACTTTAAATTTTTCTATGGGAATTTTTATATTTATTGTTACTTTATTTTATGCAGAAAACATACTAAATATATTTGATGTATCAGAAGTAGTACATAATATGGGTACATCCTATATTAAATATGTTTCTATAAGTCAGCTTTTTATGTTTATATCTTTTGCAGCTGCTGCAAGCCTAAGGGGTTCAGGGGATATGAAAACCCCAATGTATATTACTGCTATAGCAAATATACTTAATATTATAGGGAATTATGTATTAATAACTGGTTATAGTATTTTCCCAGAACTAGGAATAGCTGGAGCAGCAATTTCAACTTCTATTGCTAGAGGTATTGCCGTTATATTATATTTATATATACTTATTAAAGGTAAAGACAATATAAAGTTAAAATTTGAGAATCTAAGACTATCCTCTGTTATTATTAAACCATTATGGAGATTCAGCTACGCTGCTGCAATTGAACAGTTTTTTATGCAGATGGGATTTTTCGTTAATGGGGTTATTATATCCTTACTTGATACAACATCAGAGGCAGCTTTCCGAATTTTAATAACTATAGAATCTACTTCCTTTATGCCAGCAATCGGAATTTCTATAGCTACAGCTACGTTAGTCGGTAAAAGGCTAGGAGAAAACGATCCAGAAAAATCATTTACAACTGGCCAAACCGCAGGCCTCCTCGGAATATTGTGGGGAATATTTATGGGTCTAATATTCATATTATTCCCTGTGGCTATTTTAAAGATATTTACAACAGATACAGAACTAATTAGTTCTGCCATATTTACTATGAGATTAGCAGGAATCAATCAACCACTACTTGCTTTTATGATTGTAATGGGAGGGGCTTTACGGGGTACAGGTG
>JADQBV010000405.1 GCA_016278415.1 Halanaerobiales bacterium | reverse complement strand
CTAATGAAGAATTTTATGAAATCAATACCTCACTCCATTACTGAGTCAGCAAAAATAGATGGTGCAGGAGATTTTTATATTTTCTTAAAAATAATATTGCCGATGGCTAAGCCAGCACTTGCTACAATTGGTTTATTCCTGGCTTTAAGATATTGGAATGAATGGTATAACTCAATGCTTTTTCTTTCCAGTAGAGTGAGATATAAACCACTGCAATTATTTTTATATGAAACAATTAATCAGGCACAATATATAAGAGATTCAGCAGCAGCTTCAAATATTCCAGCAATAGAAATACCTTTAGAATCAATGAAAATGGCTACAGCTGTTGTTACTACAGGCCCTATTATCTTTGTATATCCTTTTATTCAAAAATATTTTATAAAGGGGATTACCATAGGGGCAGTTAAGGGGTAATTGTGGATTTTATATAACCATATGGTTATTTAAAATAAATAACTATCAATAATTTGAAGGAGGGTGTTTTATGAAATTTAGTTTTAAAAGAGTATCAAGTGTTACTATGTTAGTTTTGGTGATGGTTTCTTTGCTTGTTTTCGGCACAACAGTAGTGGGGGCTGGTGAAAGTGAAGTTGATACATCAAAGCACGTTACCATAGTCCATCTTTCATTAGGAAATAAACCTACTAATGGACAGTATGAGGCAGCAAAAGCAGAGTGGGATAAATATTTAAAAGAGAAAGTAAATGCAAGTCTAGAGGTTCAATACACTGGATGGACAGATTATTTAACTAAATATAATCTTCTGCTTGCTACAGGTGAAGGAATTGACCTTATAAATACAGCTTCTGATTGGCTTGAAATGTGGCCGAATGCACAAAAGGGTGCTTTCCTGGAACTTAACGACCTTTTGCCTACATATGCCCCTGAAACATGGGCTTCTATACCAGAATCCCATTGGGATGAGGCCACATATAATGGCGATATTATAGCAATACCAGAGGATATGTATTCCCAGTGGATTAACCATGGTTTTATGTACAGGGGAGATTGGGCAAGGGAATTTGGTATTACCGAGCCTATTACAACATGGGAAGGATTCGGTAAATACCTGCAGGGAGTCAAGGATCACAAAGGAAGTCAGGGTATTATTCCTTTTGATGTAGCCGGTACAGCGAATATTAATGCTTTATATGATGGTTGGATTCAAACCCAATCTAAACTAATCTGTATTGATCCGGTTCCAAGTGGTTTGGCTTTTGGTAAATCTGATAATGAATGGTGGAAAGTAAGATCTCGTTTTGCTGTACAGGATGACGGCAAGGATTTGTTGCTTGAATACGCGAAAACCATGAAAGAATGGGGAGACGCTGGTTATTGGAGAGCTGACGTTCTTAATAACACAGTTGATAGCTGGGTACAATTTAAAGCTGGATTGAACGGGACTCGCCAACATCATACACAGACTTATGTATATGCATATAAAGAACTAGAGAGAGAAATGCCTGGAGCTGATCTGCAATTCTTCCCATGGGGTGCTGAAAATGGTAATCTTGTAAAAATGTCTATAACTCATGGGGCTACTGCGGTTGCTGCTAACAGCAGGAATCCAGAAAGGGCTCTGATGGTTTATGACCTGATCCGTAATGATGAGAAGATGTATAAATTGTTCAACTGGGGACTTGATGGTGTCCAATATGAAATTAATGAGCAAGGTCAAAGGGTTAAACCAGAAGGATTTATAACAGATAGTCATAGTTTTTCATCAAACTTCTGGGGAGGACGTATGGATAAATTTGAGCTTGCTTACCCTAATGCTGATATGATTGACAATTGGAAAGAAATCTATGAGGATTTTGATAGTTATGCAACAGATTATAAGTATGGAAGGTTTGTATTTGACAGATCAGGTGTAGAAAGTGAATTGGCGGCATTAAGTGAAGTTATATCAAGACTTCTCCCCGCTATCTCTACAGGTAAAGCTGGTGACCCTGAAAAAGCTGTTGAACAGTTTAGGAAACAGTTAAAGCTGGCAGGTCATGATAAAGTGTTAGAGGAAGTTCAAAGACAAATGACTGAATTTAAAGAATCTATTCAGTAATATAAAAGGAAATTCTACTCAGAAAAGAAAAAATCAAAAAATTAATTTAATTACAGGCTGCCCTCTGGGCAGTCTGTAATTGCTAAAGGATGAGAAAAATGAATAATAACCAGATAAGAAATGTATATAATTTAAATAATGACTGGAAATTTTATTTAGGTGATGAACCAAAAGCCTGGCAGAAAGGGTTTGATGATAGTTCCTGGCGTAATGTAAATATTCCCCACGATTGGGCAGTGGAGCAGCCTTTTGATATAAAGCACTCCAGTGGTACCGGTTATTTGCCTGGCGGAACAGGTTTTTATAGGAAATATTTTTTCTTACCAGAGGAGTTAAAAGGAAAAAGGGTTTTAGTAAAATTTGATGGTGTCTATAATAATAGTATGATCTGGTGTAATAGCTATTATCAAGGGAAAAGACCATATGGATATTCAGAATTTATATATGATATTACTGATTTTGCATGTTACGGCGATATACCAAATGTCCTGGCGGTTAAAGTTGACCATAAAGATGTTGCAGATTCTAGATGGTACACAGGTTCAGGAATATATAGAAAAGTTACAGTAATCGTTACAGACAAAATTCGTATTGATAATTATGGGGTCTTTATTTCAACTAAAAAGGCCAATAAAGATAATGCAGCATTATCGGTAAAGACTTCAGTACTTAATTTGACAGATCAAGGTGAAGAGATTACTGTTAAGAATTTTATATA
>JADQBV010000290.1 GCA_016278415.1 Halanaerobiales bacterium | reverse complement strand
AACTCAAAAAAATAAATAACATTACAGTAATAACAAATTCAATAAGAATAATTTTCGGCTTATCTAATGCTAGCAATATAACGGTAATATCAACAGGAGGTATACTAAGATCAAACTCACTTTCTTTTGTAGGACCACTTGCAAATGAAACTATTCAAAAATATTATGCTGATAAGATTTTCTCTTCATGTAAGGGGATCTCTATTGAACATGGTGCAACTGATTCTAATGAATTAGAGATAGAAGTAAAGAAAAACATGATAAAACAAACTAAAGAAGTTATAATCATTGCAGATCACACTAAACTAGATGAAATAAGTCTAACCCAATTTGCTTCTATTGAAGATATAGATATGGTTATTACAGATGAATCAATAGATAAGATTACAAAAAAGAAATTTGAGAACAGTCTATGTTTAATCTAGTGTGATCTAATTTTAAATGCTTTATAGGCAAAAAACAGTAATACTAGAGTATAAATAAAACTTAATAACATTAATTTATACATAATTTTAAATTTGCTATCCTGTGGTTTTAATATTGTAAAATACCCAATAATATTACTGTAAAAATCTTTTACAGGTAGATATGCAATTAGATATTCCATATCATTTACCTGTTCTTCTTTAATGTAATATCCTTTCCCTGGAAAATACTTTGCGTCAACAAATAATTCCTTTTTGCTTTTATCAAAGTCATCATTTTCGAAAAATTGTATAACACCATCTATATTATTAGCTATTGACTGCAAATACTCCTTAGTTATTACATCTGTTATAACTATAAAACCAGAAAAATCAATACTATATTCGTCATGTATCGGGCTAATTGCATTAACTTGTAACTCAAACAAGTCATTTTCACTAAAAAAAGAAAACGTGTATCCTTCCTGCATAACCTGATGAATACTCTTGGCCAAATCACTATTTTTATCTAGATTAATACCAGAGCCTGTTTTAAAAATATGTTCAAACTTATCATTATAGACCTCTATACCCCTAATTCCTAATTGACTATCTAAATCAAAAATTCTTCTTTTTAATAAATTATCATGTTGTAGATCAAATAAATCCCTAAATCTAGCCACAGTAATAGCATATCCTGATAATTGAATCTTTTTTTCTTCAAATATTAAGTTCAGCATCTCCATGCTCTCTAATAGCTTCTCCTGCTGAGAATACTTTTGGTAACTACTAATAACGTAATACAACGATATATTAAATAATAGTATAATTACTATAATTATACTAAGATAAGATAGAGAGTACTTCTTAAAGATTTTTTTAAAATTGTAGCCAGCAAAAATTTGTTGAAACATAATATCACCTCCATTTTTATAAATAAAGTCTTTTCCCGTAATAAGTTATTTACATAAATAATATTTAATATGTTAAGCAGACGTTTAAGATAGATCAGCTGGAGATAAGTTTAAGAAAATATAGTAAAAATCTCCTGAATACTTGCGAGAAATTCAGGAGACAAAAATTAAGATTTAAATTATCCTTTCATACCTGTTGTGCTAATACCCTCAACTAAATAACGTTGAAAAATAATAAATAATACAAAGACTGGTACAAGTGATAAGACTGACATAGCAAACATACCGCCCCAATTGGATACTGCACTAGGATCTGAAAATAATTTTAAAGCAAGTGATACAGGGTATTTATCTGCTGATTGAATATATAATAATGGTCCAAAGAAGTCCTGCCAGGTCCAATAAAAAGAGAAAATAAATGTTGTTATCATAGCAGGTTTTATATTAGGTAATATTATTCTAAAAAAGATATCATTAATACTACAACCATCAATCTTGGCAGCCTCATCTAATTCTTTAGGAATACCCTGAATAAATTGGTAAACAAGGAACACAAAAAATGGCTGAGCAAAAAATGCCGGTAATATCATGGGCTTAAATGTATTAATCCAACCTAGACTACTGAACATTATATACTGAGGAATCAATACAATCTGCCTTGGCAACAAAAGAGTTGATATCATCAAAGCAAACAAAATAGTCTTCCCACGAAATCTAATCCTGGCAAACCCAAAGGCAACTATAGCTGATGTGAAAATTTGTCCTAAAGTAGCTGTCGTTGTTATAATAAAAGAGTTCTTAAAAAAAATACCAAAGTGCGCTTCACCAAATCCCTGCCAACCTATTAAATAATTCTTCCAGGTAAAGGGGTCTGGTATTAAAGAATGGGCATTTCTAAAAATAGTCCCCTCAGCCTTAAAAGAGCTGGCTATTAACCACAGTACTGGATAAAACATAGCAATACCTATTATAGCAATCAGGGAATGATATAAAGTACTACCTAATATATCTTTAGGCTTTCTCATTAAAATTCCCCCTTAGTCTCGTAATAGACCCAATTTGGTGCCGTTTTAAAGATGACTAATGTAATTATAGCTATTATAACCAATAAGATCCAGGCTAATGCGCTAGCGTAACCCATCTCATAATAAGTAAAGGCACGTCGGAAAAGATATAGAACATATACAAGGGTTCTATCAAAAGGACCGCCCCCTGTTATAATATAAGCCTGGGTAAACATCATAAAACCACTAATTGTCTGCATAACAAGATTAAAGAAAATAACTGGGCTCAACATAGGTAATGTTATTTTAATAAACTTCTGCCACCAATTACAACCATCAATTACTGCTGCCTCATAGAGACTATTGGGAATTTGTTTAAGTCCTGCTAAAAATATTAGCATTGGTGAACCAAACTGCCAGGCAGCTAAAATAATCAGAGTCCAGATAGCAGTCCGAGG
>JADQBV010000156.1 GCA_016278415.1 Halanaerobiales bacterium | reverse complement strand
TTGTTGTTAGTCCTGCTTCACTTGATATATATACAGAGCTAGCTCAGGATGGTTCTTTAGCTAAGTTGACTGCAGCAGGTGCTACTGTGATTATGCCAGGGTGTGGTCTTTGTATGGGTAATAAACGTAGAATAGGACCAGGATCTACTGCTTTGACAACCACAACACGAAATTATCAGTCAAGAATCGGTCCAGCAGACTCCAAAACTTATCTAGGTAGTGCCCATGTAGCTGCTTGTGCTGCCATACTTGGAAGATTCCCAACAGTTGAAGAATACTTTGAAATGTATAAATAGAATTTAAATTATAAAAAATCCTGACAATTTTAATAAGAATTGTCAGGGTTTTTTTGATTAACTACGTTTTAGTCTTTTGTAGATAAAGTACGCTAGTAGAAGAAGGAATAGATATGGAATTATTGTACCAATCAAGGTTATTATTTGGTAAATGTGTTTAACCATTGTATTTAGGGCATTTCTAAGCGCCTTTATAATCCCAGGTGTACCTGAACTTATAGGTTCTGGTTGACGAAAATCTACTGTAATGGTACTATAATTAATTTGATTATCAAGGTATTTTTGACGACCCTGTAATCTTTCTATATCTGTTCTAACTCTAGTTAATTCCTTTTCAATCTGTAGTATTTCTTCAACTTCCTCAGCTTTATGAAGTAACTCCCTATATCTTTCTTCTTGTGCCAATAAGTTTCTCAGTCGGATATCTAAATCCATATATTCTTCAGTAACATCTTGAGCAGATACTGACCGTGAAAGGACTTGACCAAAATTATCTGAATCCAGTTCACTAAGAAATTGATTGAAATTGTCTGCAGGAATTCTTAGTTGATAGTGGTAGAATTTCTGTTTGTTTTGATTTACCCAGCTACTAGAATCAGAAATATAGCCATTATAGTTTTCTATTAGCTTTGTGATTCTACTATCCACTACATCAATATTTTTAATTTCAATAGATAGATTAGCCCTCATAATAATTTTTCTTTCTACTTCAGCCATATCAGGAGAACTAGTAAGCATATTTGGACTTTGTCCCTGTTCATTTGCGGACTTCATATCTGCAAGGGGGGCTGGTTGAGAGCTTCTATTATTAAAGCTTATGTCCTGTGTTTGGTAACCATATGATTGTTCCTGAAGTTCATATTGATTGTCTTGTAGATTATTATTTATCAACGAGCCTGGTATTCCTGTAATTAATACTAGTGCTATAATAGCTGTTAGGCCAATTAGACCTGCTGGAATTCTAACAGGCAAGGTAAAATAACCTTTTATTCTTTCAAGTATAGTAAGGTCTTTATTTTCATTAACATTGTTATTTTTCATTTCTCCACCTACTTTTTCTAAGATAGATTCTTTAAAGCCATCTGGTGCTTTTTCTTCCAGTGATGTTAGAAAACTATAGTTTTCTTGATATTCATTTAATTCTTTTTGGCATTCCGGACAATCTTTAAGGTGTTCTTTAATAAGATTTTTCTCGTTATCTGTCAGTCCATTGTCTGAGTCATCTATATAGAGAGGAAGTAATTCCTTAATTTTTTTATGTTTCATTCTAATCCCCCATTCTTAATGATTTTATTTAAATCTTCACGCAAAGCCTTACGAGCCCTGCTTAATCTAGATTTTACTGTTCCTATTGAGATATCTAAGATATCTGCAATCTCCTGATAGCTTAGATCCTGAAATTCCCTTAATACAAAGACCATTTTTTGCTCAGTAGGTAGTTGATTTACCTTCTCTTGTATAGTAATACTTAATTCCTGTGACATTGAAATTTTTTCTGGGTTATTCTTTTCATCATCTTCTAGAATTATTTTGTTTTTTTCTTCTCCCCCTGAAATACTTAGGGTTTTTAGTTTCCGCTGTCGTTTTCTTAACTCGTCACGACAAATATTTGTCGTGATACGAAAGAGCCAGGTAGAGAAACTGGAATTTTGCTTAAAATTAGCTAGGCTTTTATATACCCTGATAAAGGCTTCTTGAGCCATGTCCAGGGCATCTTCATGGTTTCCAAGCATACGGAAAGTAGTATTATAGACCTTGTGTTGGTAACGCTGAATTAGTTCTTCAAAGGCTTCTTTGTTTTTATTATTAAATTTCTCTATTAGTTCACCATCAGATACAGCCATCCTATTAATCACTCCTTTCAAAACATTTAGACGTATATAAATTGATTTTGTTCCATATTTGTCGAATTTTTTTTTTATCATTATTATTTAAAGTTCTTTCAAATTTTATAAATCCCTTTATTTGGCTTATTATGGGCATTGGTGTTGACAGGGATATAATTATATGGTATTATCCTAATAAGTATAAAAATATAATATTTGTTTCCTTTTAAATTAGTCCAGAGAGGCTAGTAAAGGTTAGTATATTGTTTATAAGACCTATAAGTATTATTAAATTCCTTGGCTTTATCTTATGAATATTTTTTTATGGTAAATTAAAAATTATAGATTAGTCTAAAGACTAGGTGTAATTTAACCATTATGTACAAGATAAAGGTTATGACAAATAAGTCGTAACGGATTTAAACTTTACTATAGGATTTAATATTAGAAAATATACACCTCCCAACCATTTCTTTCTGGACGGGAGGTTTTTTTATGTCTAGTTTTTGAATAATCAAAGGAGGTAATTTTCATGCAAGAAGGTAAATTGGTTCTTGAAGATGGTACTATATTTGAAGGTATAGTATTTGGGGCAACGCAAGGGACTGCTGGTGAAATTGTTTTTAATACAAGCATGACAGGGTATCAAGAAATTTTAA
>JADQBV010000101.1 GCA_016278415.1 Halanaerobiales bacterium | reverse complement strand
GGTGTGGGTTTTGCACTATTGATTATTTTTTCAGGTTTTCTTTTCCTAATAAGTTATACAGGATTTAATATTATTGAGGAAGAAACTACTGTAAGCAGCAATATGTCTCAATTTGTAAGTAATATGAAGGATACCAATCAACTAGAAAAAGATTTTGCACTTACAACTTTAAAACAGGATGAAGAAAAAGTTAAAGAAGATATTAAAGAACTACTATCTTATGGTGAGGAATTACTAGTAAGTGCAGGTGAAGAGAATAAAAAGAATATAATCTCACTGATGGACTACATAAACGGATACCAGAGTTCCTTTAATGAATTTGTACAATTGTCATATAATATAAATGATGAAAAACAGAGATTTAATGAGATTAAAGAAGAAATATTATTACAGATTAATCAACTTGCAAAATATCAAATGTTGTACATAGATAGTCTAATTTCTGACGGAGAAGGGCTGAGCGCTATCAGGTCACAGAACAATATATATGACTTGATTTCAAGTTTAAAAGATACAATTTATATGATAACAATATCAGAAAGGGAATTTTTACTGAGCCTGGAAAATAAGGATGAGCAGGAAAAGTACACCATACAAACCCAAAATAATATTGGGAAAGCGAATAGTATAGTAAGCAAATTGTCTCTTCTTATACGTAGACCAAAAGAAAAGGAAAGGTTGACTCAAGTTAAGGAATCCCTTAGAAAAACAAACGGAGTTTTTGAGGGGATAGTAGGTTATGAATTATCCCGGGATGAACAAAAACCTGTAATGACTGCGAATATGTATAATGCAATAGATATAGCTCAGAACTTACAACAGCAAGCATTAGCCAAAGTGAAAGAGGTTCAATTACAGGCTGTAAATAGATTAATATTATCTGGAATTATTCTTTTTGTTGTGGCTAGTTTGTTATCTTTTATTATTACACGCAGAATTACAGTACCAGTCAACCAAGCAGTGGGGTTAGCAAACAGTATTGCTGATGGAAAGCTTAATATATCGGAGATTAAGAACAAGTCCACAGATGAAATAGGTATCATGAGTAATTCACTTAATAAAATGCTTAATAATCTCAAACAAATGATTAAGCAGATAAGCAGCACTTCTGAGCGGCTTTCCGCATCGAGTGAAGAATTATTAGCTTCAGGGGAACAAGTTAGTTTAGCTGCAGAGCAGGTCGGTTCTTCAATGGAAAGTGTTGCTTCAGGATCAGAAGAACAATCTGCACAGATAGAACAAACAGCAGATAATGTTGAGAATATGGTAGATAAGATTAAGATAGTTGGAGAAGACGCTCAACTTATTAATCAAGGTGCAGATAATGTTAGCAATAATATTTTATTAGGTAAAGAATCAATAGAGAATACTATTATGAAAGTAAATCAGGTTAATCATGACACTGCACTAGTTAGTGACAATATTAGGGTTCTTGGCAATACTACTGATGAGATAGGTAAAATAATTGATTTAATTGATGGTATTGCAGCACAGACAAATCTGCTTGCATTAAATGCGGCTATAGAAGCTGCTCGTGCTGGTGAGGCTGGACGTGGGTTTAGTGTAGTTGCTGATGAGATAAGGGACTTAGCAGAAGAATCTTCCTCTGCTACCAACGATATAATCACCTTAATCGATGAAATTAACAAGAATGTTAATCAGGCTGTTGAACAAATGACTAAAAATGTTTATAGTGTAGAAGAAAGTGTTAAGGCTATAGAGGGCACAAAAGAGTCTTTCAATAAAATTGATCTATCCAATAAACAGTTAAAGGGATTAGTAGAAAGAATAACAAATAGTATCCAGATAATAATTAACAATAGTCAGGATATAGACACAGTAATAGGTGATGTCGCATCTATAAGTCAGGAATCTGCTGAAAATGCCGAAATGGTTGCTGCTACTAGCCAGGAACAGATTGCGGCAACAGAGGACATTGTAAGTTCAGCTAGACAATTAACTGAAATTGCAGATGAATTAATTATGATTACTAGTCAAATACAAACATAGCAACCCTTACTTTAAATTAAAAAATAAGTTAAAGAAATAAGTCAAATAAAAGACATTATCATAAATGACTATGGTGGTGTCTTTTTCTTTCCTATAATTTTTGCATGTAAACTAAAAAAATTGCAGAATTTTGTCTTATGATGTAGAATATTATATATGGAGACTAAACTTTCATAGATTTATTAAATTACTAATCTTTGGCAATAATAAAAGTGAGGGGATATTTAGTATATTTACTTGATTATTAAACTAAGATTTTAAATACTGAGATCATATCACTGAGATCATAACACCAATATTATGTAGGTGCAATTGTAGAGTGATACTTAAAGCTTTTAAAAGGAGGAAACTTTATGGCAAAACAGGATTATAGGAAGAGAAGAATCGCCCAGGGTTTGTGCCCTAGTTGTGGTGAGGTTAATGATCGGGAAGCATATTATTGTAGTTCGTGTCTGGAAAAACATAATGAAAAAGCCCGCAAATGGGCTGAAAATAAAAGATTAGACAAGATATGTCCTAATTGTGCTGGGGAATTAGATACCAATGCAACAGTTTGTAAGGCTTGTCTGGAGGAAATAGCAGCTAAGGCGAGGAAGAAACGGCAGGAAAGAAAAGCAAAAGGTCTATGTATTAGTTGTGGTGAAATATCAGTTAAAGATAGTAAGTGTGTTATCTGTGAAGACTGCCTTGATAGGAAAAGGGAAGATAAAGAAAAAATATATAATCAAAGAAAAGAAGAAGGCTTATGCCCCCAATGTGGTAAGGAAAATGACACAGATT
>JADQBV010000215.1 GCA_016278415.1 Halanaerobiales bacterium | reverse complement strand
GATTGCTATCTTGAGTATTAAATAAATTTGATTTCATAGATAATTTTGTGCTAGAGATTTGAGTTTTTTCACCAGAAGTGTTTTCCTTTTAGATGATTTCCCCTTCTTTTTTTGTGGCAATATTTTCTCTTACCTCAGTTATATTTAGTAAATTATTGAGTTTATCTGAAAGGGAATTGTTTTGTTTGAAATTGGCCGCAATTCCTTCAAGTAGGCTTTTGTTTATGGGGATACCGTTTTTTGTCAATAATATAAATGATTTTATTAGTTCATTATTATTTTTCTCAGCTTTGTTTTGTAGATATGATACTAATTGTTGTACTTTTTCAGTATCTATGGGTAGATTATATTTGATTATGTTCGATACTAATGTTTTTCTATCTTGTTCATTAAGATTACCAAGTAAGTTTAGTATTTGATTTGATGTGGTTTTTGATATATTTTGATTAGCTATTTCTTTTTTACTAGATGTGTTACTCTGGTCTTTATCTAATATATTACTTGTATTATCAACTTTTCCATCAAGGATTTCTAGTAGTATTTTATAATTTAGACTATTATAGTTTATTTTCATAGATAAGCCTTCTTTTCTTAAAGGTATAGTTAGGCGTAATTAAAATTAAAATTATAATTTAATTGTAGCACTTAAAAATAGTATATACAAGTTGCAAGATATACTCCAAAAGTAGTAGTTGATTTAAGTATTAAGATTGATTAAATTATTTGTTTAGATATGTATAATTAAACTAGTCAAGAACAATTATTAAAAAAAGCATTTATTCAGCTGTAGTTTTTATAACTACTGTTCTTATTTGCAGAATCTTATGTAACCCCATAATTTAAAACTAGTTACTATATACAAGGATAATTAAATTTAATAAAGAATATTACTTTATACTTATAAGAAAGATAGACAGAAAGAAATTATTAGAGGAGGACTCCTTATGATAGATGTATATTTAGTTGATGATCATCCCTTTGTCAGAGAGGGATTAAAGACATATTTAGCTACACACCAAGAAATTAAGGTACTAGGGGAAGCAAATTGCGGGGAAGAAGCAATTAAGGATATAGAAGGGTTGCAGCCTGATGTAGCCATTGTAGATTTACATCTGCCTGGTATTAATGGAATTGAGTTGACTATACAAATAAAAAAAATCAGTAGCAATACTCAGGTTATAGTTCTATCCAGTTTTAGTAATGACCAGGAAATAGTATCTGCCATTGAGGCAGGGGCATTAAGTTATTTAATGAAAGACTCCCCACCACAGCGCTTGAAAGAAGCAATTATTGCTGCCGGTAAAGGTGAACCAGTATTACATCCTCGGATAGCAAAAAAACTAATGAAAAGAGTTACCAGGAAAGAAATTGTCTATGAATCATTAACAAATAGAGAAAAAGATGTACTGACAGAAATTGTGAATGGTCTTTCAAATAAGGAAATAGGGAAAAGATTATATATATCTGATAAAACGGTTAAAACCCATGTTAGTAATATTTTGAGAAAATTAGATGTTAAGGATAGGACTCAAGCGGCTATAAAGGCAATAGAGAATAAAATAATAGATAGGTAAATATAAAAATATAAGTAGGTGATTATGATGAAAGATGAGATTATTAATATCTTTAAGGAATCCTTAAAAACAGGTATAGTAGGCATCGGTGTATCTATTATGTTTTTCTTTTCCTATTCTGCAATGATAAATGGTGAGGATATATTTTTTACTTTTTTAATTTATATAATTTTTGGTTATATAGTAGGGACTATGATACCTTTTACAATAAATTTATTTTATAATATTTTTTTTAAGGTGTTTCCTATATTTAAAAGCTATATTGTACTAGAGTTATTAGTTGCATTTATTTTTGGTTCTGCTGTATTTTATCTTTGCATGTATCTTTTTTCTACATTATTAAATATTTTCGTTTTTGATGATATAACATATATGCTATATATTAGTCTGGGTATAGGTGTTGCTACCGTTATGATTCAACTGTATTATGTACATTTAGAACAAAAGGTAGAGTTAGAGAAAGAGAATAAGCAATTAGCTGTTATCGAAGAGAGGAATCGTATAGCAAGGGAGTTACACGACTCAGTGTCACAGAATTTATTCGGTATTAGCTTAAATCTTAATACTTTACCTGCGATTATGGAGAATGATATACAAAGGGCTATAACAATGACAGAACAACTTCAGGATATGGTACAGGAAGTCCAGACAGAAATGAGATTGATGATCTATGAGCTGCGTCCATTAAATTTTAGGGAGAAAGAATTCTTTGAATCGATAGATAGTCTGATAGGCCTTTATAATAGAAGATATAAGATAGATATAGAGTATGAACTTCAAGGAGATGAAGATGGGTTAGAAGAAAAAATACAGTTAGTTTTATATCGTGTCTTACAGGAATCATTAAATAATATAGTCAAACACGCTGATGCTGATATTATTAAGATATCAATGCACTTAGACTGTAATAGTGTTGAGCTTAATGTGGAAGATAATGGCGTTGGTTTTGATACATCTAAGACTATTGGGAACAGTCATTGTGGGATAAAAGGAATGAGAGAAAGACTGGAGGAGGTAGGTGGTGTTCTTAAAATAGATTCGCTTATTGGAGAGGGTACAAAGATTAATGTTGAAATATAATATTACTCTCTCTTTGCTTCAATAAAGTATTATTGTATGGTTTTTGTATTATTGCTAGAGACTAATTTGTTTAGGGTGGTGTTTTATTTAATGGAGAATTCAGGAATTATCGTTAAGGATTTAAAGAAGTATTATGGTAAGG
>JADQBV010000268.1 GCA_016278415.1 Halanaerobiales bacterium | reverse complement strand
GAGAGGAGTGAGCAGAGTATGTATCAGTATAAATTTTGTCCTTGTTGTGGTGATAAACTAAATCAAGATGAGATAGATGGACATATGAGGAAACATTGTACACATTGTGATTTTGTGCATTACGTTAATCCTAAACCCACTGTCGGTATAATTGCAATTAAAGACAATAAGATTGTATTGATTAAACGGGGAGTTGATCCAGGTAAGGGTAGTTGGTCATTACCCTCTGGATTTATAGAAACCGATGAAACGGCAGAGGATGCCTGTCTAAGGGAATTTAAAGAAGAGACTGGGTTGACGGGAGATATTAAACAGATGCTTGGAGTATATACTGATGAAGCACAGATATATGGACCAGTTATTATCATGATGTATCTTGTGGATAACCTCAGAGGAGAAATGAAGGCTAATGATGATGCTGTTGATGTGAAGTTGGTTGATTTTAATCTAGTTAAAGACCTTGATTTCCCTTGTTTTAATAAGGCATTTTCATATACTCTGGAGCTTCTGGGAATAAATCAGGAGAATAATACGGAGATATAAGGTTATAAGACGAGATTCTTTGAAGAAGGAATCCTCGTGGTCTTGCTTCGAGGAGTCTCGATTGGCCAAATAAACTTAATAGACGCGAATTATCCCTTTTTGTCATTTTCCTTTATATATGTAAATATATTTATATATAGGTAGTGATGAATGGGGATTTATTATATTATAAGAGGAGTTATTTATGATGAAGTATCGTAAGTATAGTGCAGAGCCTTCCGATATACATACAGCTTTAGTATTATCTGGTGGTGGTGCGAAAGGGGCCTATCAAGTCGGTGTAATTAAGCAACTATATGCTATGAATATTCAATTTGAATTGATTACAGGCACATCTATAGGTGCTCTTAATGGTGCTATGTTGGCCGAATTCATTCATAAAGGTATGAGTGGTAGGGATATTTGTGTTAGATTAGAAAAAGCCTGGCTAGGCTTCCATCGTTTTTTATCTATTAATTGGTCAGGTTTTTTTAAGAACATCTTGTCTCCCTCAAAAATACCCTCTGTTTATACTAATAAATATATCAGAAAGACTTTATATAAATATATACCTACTAATCGAAAGTTCTCTGATTATACAAAATGTCAGTTGAGTGTAACTGGTACTAATTTAAGTACTAATGAGTTGCAAATATATGACTTTAATTCAAAGGTTCCTGTTGTAGACGCAGTCTTAGCATCCATGTCTTATCCAGTGGCCTTTCCTGCTGTAAATATAGATGGAGATATCATAATAGATGGTGGTGCTCTTAGCAATACACCTTTGAAAGAGGCTATTCAATGGGGAGCGCGGAATATATATTTAGTTTTTTTGCGACCTTTTAAAATGGAAAAAGGGAAGATCCTGGGTATTGCTGAAGATTATTCGGCTCTGGAGGTTGTAGGAGAGTTTCTTGACATGGCTACTAATCGCTTGATGTACGGTGATCTAGAACGGGCAGAACAGATTAACCAAGTTATTAGGCTGTTGAATAAATATCAACACAACTTACCTAAGAATTTTGTTAGAGAAATTAGAATGCTATATGGTTTAAAGTATAAAGATGGGAAAAGAATAGTTGAGATTAGACAGATATCACCAGGAAAGGTACTTAATCCACCTGGTCTTAAGGGTTTTAAACAGAAAAATGCCATCAAAGATATTATTCGTAGAGGAGTGGAAGACACAAAAGCAAAATTTTTAAATACCCCATAAAAATCTTAGAAAACCTCCAATCAAACCTGTGATCAAATTATCAATCAAACCTTTACTAAAACTTATAGTCAAACCACTGGTCAAACATCCAATGAGATCTGCAATCGCAATGATACTTGCTTATGAATTTCAGGTAAAATTCATATTTATGCAGGAATTTCTTATAATCATCTAGAATAATAGTATCAAGTGGATTATTTCTATCCAGTGATTGCAGTGTGATATTCACATATGCTCGAGAGTACTAACTGACTTTAGAAAATATATGATTGTAAAAACAAAAGGGGGAGAATTAGAGTATGGAGTATGGTTTACCATTCACAACCTGGTTTTGGTTACTTGTGCCAAACCTAGTTATTGTTTTATTGTCGTTGTACAGGCTAATTAAAGAGAGAAGGGGTGATGAGTAATGGATCCTGTATTAGTTACATTTACAATTTATATTCTAGGTATGTTAGCTGTTGGCTATTATTATTATCGTAAGAATGATTCTATTGAAGACTATTTTTTAGGAGGTAGAACTCTAAACCCATATGTTACTGCTTTGAGTGCTCAGGCTAGTGATATGAGTGGTTGGCTGTTGATGGGTTTTCCTGGTGCACTTTATGCTGGTGGTTTTAATGCTATGTGGATTGGTATTGGACTAGCTATTGGTACGTATTTAAACTGGCAGTTTACAGCCAAAAGGCTGCGCCGTTATACTGAAGTGGTTGATGCCATAACTGTTGCTGATTTTTTTGAGTATCGTTTTAAGGATAAAAGTCGCTCCTTAAGGGTAGTTTCAGCTGTAGTGATTCTTGTTTTCTTTACTATTTATGTTTCATCAGGGCTGATAGCTGGTGGTTTATTATTTGAGAGTGTCTTGAATATTAACTATCAATTGGCAGTATTTCTATCTGTAATAATTATTGGTTTATATACATTTTTAGGAGGGTTTAAGGCTGTAAGTTGGACAGACTTTATTCAGGGAAGCTTGATGTTTGTTGCTCTTATAGCAGTACCCTTGGCTGTAATTAATATGGTAGGTGGATTTGGTGAAGTCTGGAATCAAGTGGCTGAGGTA
>JADQBV010000097.1 GCA_016278415.1 Halanaerobiales bacterium | reverse complement strand
ATTTTGGTTTTGTCAATGGTCATTTTATTTGCAGGTATGGTTCAGGCTACAACTATTGAATTTTGGACAGCACCCAACCCTTATCAGGAAGAATTTTGGAGTGAAACAGTAGCTGAGTGGAATGAGTCTAACCCTGACATGCAGGTCAATTGGAAGGTTATACCTGCTGGAAACTCTTCTGAAGAGGTAATTTTAACTGCCCTTGCTACTGGTACTGGTCCAGATATAACTACTAATGTTTTTACAGGATTCGCTGCTCAATTAATAAACAATAACTATCTAGTTCCTTTCAATAAATTTGAGGGTTTTGAAGAAGTTTTACAGTCTCGTTCTATGGAGAACATTGTAAAGAAGGGCTGGGGCTATGAAGGAAATTATTATGTACTTCCACTATATACAAATCCTATGGCCTATTGGTGGAATAAAGATGTTCTGGAAGAATTAGGTGTAGATGTTCCTAGAACCTACCAGGATGTTCTGGATATTGCAGAAATATATAATAATCCTGCAGAAGAAAAATATACACTTCTTAGTAGATATAAACCCAATTGGTGGGATCGGTGGTTTGACTTCTGTATGAGTTACTACGCTGCTACAAAAGGTGAGCCATATTGGGACGAAGAAGAAGTATTGTTTAACGATCAAGCTGGCCTTGCCTATATGAAATTTATAGACACACTGGTAGAAAACAAATATTCCCCATTGGAAAATTTTCAGGACCCACTACAAAAGGGTATTGTACTGGGTAGTATAGAGGGTCCTTGGAATATAAGTTATACAGCAGAAACATATCCAGAATATAATTATGTAATTGCTCCACCATTAGTACCGGCAGACTATCCTGCTGATGAGCCAATCTACACCTTTGCGGATACTAAAGGTATGGTCATGTTAACCAAAGATAGTAAAAAGCAAGAAACAGCCTGGGAATTTACTAAATGGTATTTCAGTAATATAAAACATGATGTAAAATGGCTGAAGCTAACAAATATGCTTCCGTCAAGAGAAGATATCCTAGAAAGAACAGAATTTGAAGCTTACCTTAATGAACATTCTAGGTTAGCTGAATACGCTAAACTACTTGCTTTTTCCATTCCACCTGCATTAAATAGTAAAACAATAGAGCTCCAGACAAAACTAAATGATGTATTATGGGAGCCAGTTATATATGATAAAAAGTCACCTGAAAAAGGTCTAGATGATGCAGAAAAAGCCCTAAATAATATTATAAATCAATAGAAGTATAACAGGGGGGGAAGTTTGTTTTGTCCCCTCCTGGTTATAAATACTG
Organism: Halanaerobiales bacterium; assembly: GCA_016278415.1. Next base: position 1,517 of record JADQBV010000097.1, on the reverse strand, counting down.
GATGGAGGTGACGTTGGTATGAGTATTCGAAGTAATAAAAAAAACTTAATCGGTTATATTTTTAGTTCCCCTTTTCTTATATTTACTGCCATCATGTGGGTCTATCCATTTATATGGGGTTTTATAATATCTCTAAAGAAATGGAATTTAATATCTCCAAGTCAACCATGGGTTGGGGTGCAAAATTATATACAAGTAATTAAAGATCCTTTGTTGTGGGTTATGGTTAGAAATTCAGTTTATTTTATGGTTATATTTATTACCCTTACTACTATAACATCTCTAAGTCTGGCTTTATTAATCAAACAAATACCACGTTTAAAAGGGCTTTATATTACAGGTTTCTTATTAGCATATGTCTCTTCTGGTGTGGCTTATTCTATGGTCTTCAATTTATTGTTTGCTGGAGATGGAATAATTAATAATTTCTTGGGTTCCTTTGGTATAAGTATTGGCTGGTTTTCTAATCCTAATATCGCCATGGCCTCGATAGCACTAATAGTATGCTGGAAGTTTACAGGTTATTACGGGCTATTCTTCCTAGCCGGGCTTAATAATATATCAGAAAGTGTTTATGAAGCAGCAACAATAGATGGGGCTAATCCCTGGCAGCGTTTTATAAAGATAACTGTTCCATTATTAAATCCTACTTTTGTAATGATTACTGTATTTGCTACTATAACATCATTCAATCTCTTTACAGAACCATATATGATTACAGGTGGCGGACCTATGAACTCGACCAAAACAATGATGTTAGAGATATACCACAGGGTATTTTCATTACTACAGGCTGGTTACGGTTCGACGTTAGCCATAGTATCTGCTATTATAACCTTTATTTTTGTATGGGGTCTAAGGAAGCTAATTGAGAGGGATGATATTTATGAATAAATTAAAAAAATATAAACTACCACTTATTTATTTAATATTAACTATCGGTCTCTTTTTTGCTATATTTCCTTACATATGGATGGTTCTTTCTTCCTTTAAGGTTAGTGAAGAGATATACACACGTTTTGTACCTACAAAACTTACTTTGGATAATTATGCTTTTATATTAAAAGGAGGTACTGGACAGCAGAGAAATTTCCTGCCTGGTGTACGAAACAGTTTTATTGTTTCTATTATCCCAACTATTAGTGTGATTTTCTTTGGGGTATTGACAGCCTATTCATTTCGCAGATTAAAGATCTGGGGATATAAAATATATGAAAATTTTATAATCTATCAGATGCTTTTTCCTGGTGTTTTATTCCTGGTTCCATTATTCTTATTAATGCGAGATTGGGGACAGATAAATACTTATACTGCAATGGTAATACGGTATTTAATAGATCCCTGGGCAATATTTATATATATACAATTTTTCAAAACAATTCCCGAATCTCTTTTGGAATCAGCCCGAATAGATGGGGCTTCAGAGCTACAGATTATATTTAAAATCATGCTACCATTATCCAAAACAACAACTGCTATTGTTGCTTTATTTACCTTTATGGCTAGATGGAGTGAAT
>JADQBV010000091.1 GCA_016278415.1 Halanaerobiales bacterium | reverse complement strand
GAACAGGTTGATTTAATTGTTACTGAGCTTGCAGTTATAGAAGTTGGTCATCAAGGATTAATACTTAAAGAAGTCGCTAGTGGTGTGACTGTTGAAGAAGTTTTAGAAAAGACAGATGCTGAGTTAATTATAAGTGACGAATTAAAGGAATTTTAAAAGCCAAATAGATTAACTCCGAAAGTTGTATAAGTGATAGTTACTATCGCTTTGGGATAGCGGGTTCTAAAATTCATCTTAAAGAAATATTCATCTGATTAACATACTTTACATAGGGTGTGTAGAAATGGACAAAAAATATATCAGAGAAATTCTAGATAAAAACATATATTGTCTTGCTATTATAGGAATGGCTAAGAATTCAGGAAAGACAGTCGCATTTAATACTTTTATCCAGGAAGGGAATTCACTTGGTTTGAAGATGGCCCTTATTTCTTATGGTCGTGATGGTGAAGAAATTGATTCTTTAACATTAAAGAAAAAACCAAGAATAAAGGTATCTCCAGGTAATATTTTTGTTACTGCAGAAAAGGTTTACCTGGCAAGCGATATTAAAGCACAAAGGGTTAGAAGTACAGGATATAGTACTCCCTTTGGTGATGTAAATATATATTTAGCTAAAGAGCGAGGCAATATAGAGTTGATAGGGATTAATTCCATAAGTCAGCTGCAAAAAATTAAAACATATCTTTATAAAAAGGTAGATATGGTTTTGATTGATGGCGCACTAGATAGGCGGAGTTCAGCTGTTCCAAATCTCGCTGAAGGAATTATACTATCAACAGGAGCAATAATTGCTAATACTATAGAAATGGTTGTAGAGAAAACACTTTGTGAGATACGTAGGCTAAGTATTCCCAATATAGAAGAAGGCAGTATTAGAATGTGGGCAGAAAAGGTATTTGAAAGAGGTACTAATGCCCTTTTGGATGGTCAAGGAAATTCAATAGAGTTGGAATCTAGTACTTCTTTTTCAATAGGGGAATTAGATCAAAAATATAAGGCAACGGGCAAACTTGATTTCTTAGTTCTAAAGGGTGCTTTGGTTGATAGATTTGTAAATAATTTATTATCTGACCTTAGATTCAGAGACTTTACTATAATAGTAAGGGATGGTACAAAGGTATTTTTGAGTAATAAAACCTTAAATCTATTAGATAAATTTAATATTAAGCTCAAGGTATTAAATAAAATTAATATTGAGGGGATTACGGTAAATCCAATTAGCCCTTATAGAGCACATCTTAATTCTCGCTTACTAGTAGAGTCTCTAAGAAGTAAGATTGATAAAATTCCTGTTTATGATTTGATGAGTGAAGAGTATTTATCATTATAGATAAATACTATAGGAATTTTCTTTTTGCGTTTCAGCCAATTATGTTTCTTTCGCTTGTCGTTTACTACGACGTCCTGTCTTCGTTCACTGTTACAACATTAAACTGTTCTTTAACGTTCCAAGTCAAATAAGTAGTGCCTGTGGTGCAACTTTTTGCTCCGACGTCCTGTCTTCACAAAAAGTTAAAAGTCGCTACAGGAACATAATTAGCTTACACTAAGTTAATAAGTTCCGGAAGGTAGTGGAGGATTAATTAAACAAGTATAGATTATTTATCTTTACAGCAAGACGATTGTAGAAAGGGGGATTTTATGAGTGATAAATTACGAGTCGATAATCAGTTAGTAACAAAATGTCGGGAATATTCAATGACAATTGCTGATGGTATCCAAGGACATATTGATAGAAATACAACTACTTCAGTCGAGAGAACTGTAGCCCGTTTATTTGGTATAGATGGAGTAGAAGAAGGTACAGATGTTCCTTTGCCAAATATTCTTGTTGATGACCTAAAGAGACAGGGGAAATTGGGTAGGGGTGTAGCTTATTTCCTGGCTAATGCCATGATAGAGACAGGCAAAACACCCCAGAGAATTGCTGAAATGGTAGCTGAAAAGAAACTTTTACTAACAGAGCTTGAAGAACATGAGGTAACAGATATTCGTGAAAAAATAAAGCAATTTATTAATAAGCAAATTAATAAAATAGAAAAAACTAAAAGAGAGAGAAAGCAATTACAGAAAAAGCTACCTCCTGGTCCTAAACCATGGCTTTATGTAATTGTTGCAACCGGTAACATTTATGAAGATGTAACACAGGCCAGGGCTGCCGCCCGTCAGGGTGCAGATATAATTGCTGTGATTAGAAGTACTGCTCAAAGCTTATTAGATTATGTACCATATGGTGCTACTACAGAAGGGTTTGGGGGGACATATGCAACACAAGAAAATTTCCGTATTATGAGAGAGGGACTTGATAAAATAGGTGAAGAGATAGGCAGATATATACAATTGGTTAACTATGCATCAGGTTTAGCAATGCCAGAGATTACGGCAATGGGTGCTCTGGAAAGACTTGATATGATGTTAAATGATGCCATGTACGGTATTCTTTTTAGAGACATTAATATGAAGAGAACCTTTATAGATCAATATTTTTCCAGGATGATAAATGCCTTTGCCGGAATTATTATTAATACAGGTGAAGATAATTATTTGACAACTGCAGATGCAGTTGAGGAAGCCCATACAGTAATTGCTTCTCAGTTTATTAATGAGGAATTGGCTTATCGTTCCGGATTGAAGGCAGAACAGATGGGTTTGGGTCATGCCTTTGAAATAAATCCAGATATTGAAGATGGTTTTTTGTTGGAAATAGCTCAGGCCCAGCTGGTTAGACAACTGTTTCCAGATGCACCTCTAAAATATATGCCACCAACTAAATATATGACAGGTAATATATTTAAGGGACATTTACAGGATGGTTT
>JADQBV010000343.1 GCA_016278415.1 Halanaerobiales bacterium | reverse complement strand
GAAGATATATATTATCTCACTTTTGAAGAACTTCGCGAAGTCATACGCACAAATAAACTAGATTACCAGATCATCAGCAAACGAAAAGACGAGCACAAATTATATAAAAAACTAACTCCGCCACGTGTTATCACATCTGATGGTGAAATCATTAGAGGTGAGTACAAAAGGGGAAATTTCCCGGCCGAAGCAATAATAGGTCTAGCTGTTTCTTCAGGAGTTATAGAGGGTAGAGCACGTGTCATTCTAAACATGAAAGATGCTGAACTGGAAGATGAAGATATATTAGTTACCTCCTTTACTGATCCTAGCTGGACACCATTGTTTTTATCCATAAAAGGCCTGGTCACCGAAGTTGGTGGGCTGATGACCCATGGAGCAGTTATCGCACGTGAATATGGCTTGCCGGCAGTTGTTGGAGTGGAAAATGCCACCAAATTGATAAAAGATGGGCAACGAATTCGTGTACATGGAACAGAAGGATATGTAGAAATTCTATAATGGGAGAGATTGTCTTTCACGCAATATACATTTGACAATAAAACTGCTTTTGTTGAACTGATTTTGGCTACAGTTTTTTAGACAGTCATATTTCTTAACATCAATTATAGTAAAAGAGATAATTAAGAATCAATTTAATACAAGGGCTGGATAGATATATATAATCAAGACTAGTATAGACTAAGTTATAATAAGGAGAACGACAAATCAAATGATTGTTATTATCAGTTATGTAGTCTAGACTACAGTATTATAATTTAGATAGTGTATAATTTAGATAAGATAAAGATTTCTATAAGAATACTTATAAGAAATCCTATAAGAAAATAATTAATAATAAGGGGATGTTAAACATGTTAAAAAAGCTTTACGAAAACCTAATGAAAAACAATGTTAAAGCGGAAAGAGTTTATAAGAATTTTGATGACTTGAGAACAGAAAATGTAGTGAGATTATCTCAGTATATTGGATTGTAAAAAAAGTTTAATCATAAGACCTATAAGAAAATAATTAAAATAAGGGGAGATTATCATGATGAAAAATTTATTCAAAAAAGTTATTAAAGGTAATGCAGAAGCTGATAGAATACAAAGAAACCTGGATGACCTTAAGGATAATTATACACTTAAATTATCTCAATTTAACGGAATGATATAGATATAAATATACACTAGACAATTAATTTTTTATTTAAACCAGGTGAACCCTCTGATACAAAGGGAATAAAAACCATATGAGGGGCTGTCTCAAATGAGGCGGCCTCTTTTTTAGCTGTGCTTATTTAAGAATATTTACATTTAATTTAATGATAAATATGACGTGTGTCACTGTAGCACTCTGAATTATATGAAAATAATTTTTTTCCTATGGTAGTAAAGCAAAAGTTGTGTGTTTGAGAAATTTACATAGGAGTGATTCATGGAGTCCACCCTTTTTCCCCAACAAGGGGGACAAAGCGAACAGACTCTAATTGTTCAATTTTGTAATTGTTTTCTGAAGTTTTGGTCAAACGAATTAATTTTTGTATCTTTTTATCTTTTCCTACCGGAATAATCATAACTCCATCTACTTTAAGTTGATTAGTCAGTGGTTCTGGTATAGCTGGGGCTCCTGCAGAAACAAGTATCTTATCAAAAGGTGCTTTTTCTTGCCATCCATTAGTTCCGTCATCTATTTTAACCTTAATATTATCGTAATCCAGTTTATCATATCTATCTAATGCCTGTTCTGCCAGGAGTTCATGTCTTTCAATTGTATATACCTGTCGAGATATTATAGAAAGTACTGCTGCAGCATAACCTGAACCTGTACCAACTTCTAGTACTCTATCACCATTTTCTGGTTTTAGAGCCTGTATCATTTTTGCTACTATATATGGTTGGCTAATTGTTTGTCCTTCATCAATAGGCAAAGGTCTATCTTGATAAGCATAGTCTAGGTATTTTAAGGGAACAAATATATGTCTTGGTACTTTTAGCATGGCTTTTAAAACATTTTTATTATCGATTCCTCTAGGTATAAGTTGTTCTTCTACCATTATTTTTAGATAATCCTCAAAATCATTTTGTTCATCACTCATTGTTTTACCTCCCTAAATAATTAATCAAAACACTTTAGTTCTTAATAATAAAATAAAGATTATTTATCATAATATTTTTTGGGTTAAGGCCACCACTTCTACAAGTATGATCTCAATCAGGTGGAGTAGAGTCTCAATCTGATTCCTCGATGTTCAGCTTTGCTGAACGTTTTCGCTTGGGTTTATACAGTTGAGAGAAAGAGGTGCCTAGTTTGTAAGTATTAGTAATTATTATATTTCCATCTGCCAACCTGAATTTGCCATATTAATCTTATCTGTAAAATAATTTTTCGCATCTTTTAATAATTCTTTATTATCCCCATAATTGGGTAAATGGCTGAGTAAGAGCATCTTTACATTAGCTTTTTTAGCAAGATTAGCTGCATCTGTGCTATTCATATGGCCCATTTGCTGGCCGTCTACACTTGAATAAAGGCTACAGTCAGAAATCAGGAGGTTTGCATTTTTTGAAAAAGTGATTAATTCATCAAAATAGGCGGTATCTGCAGTATAAATTAGCTTTCTATTATCGCAAGCTATCTGCATAGCATAACAAGGGCTTGAATGTTTTGTTTTTAAGAAAGACACTATTATTTGCCCTAATTTAAGCTGACTATTTTCTTGATAGGCTTTACCTGTTGTATAATTATTATAACTAAGGTCTGCAAATGATTTATTATCTTGGTGTCCATAGATGCTAAGATTTTTATTTTTATTATTCACTTTACAATCAATCATAATT
>JADQBV010000204.1 GCA_016278415.1 Halanaerobiales bacterium | reverse complement strand
GATGAAAAGATAGGTGGTTATAGGCTTAATACAAGGTTTGAAAACCAGGATATACAATTAGGTCGTTGTTTTGGATTTGCCTATGGTCATAAAGAGAATGGATCAGTATTTAGTCATATGTCCATTATGTATGCTAATGTCTTGTACAGGCGAAATTATGTAAAAGAAGGCTATAAGGTTTGGAATACACTATATCAGCATTGTTTAAATTTTGACAAAAGCCGTATATATCCTGGTATTCCTGAATATATTAATGAGCGTGGTAGAGGATTGTATAGTTTCTTGACTGGTTCTGCCAGTTGGCTATTACTAACTATGGTAACAGAAGTATTTGGTGTAAAGGGACACTATGGTGATTTGAAGTTAGAGCCAAAGCTTCTTAAAGAACAATTTGATAGCAATGGTGTAGCTACAATTGGAATTACTTTTGCAGGAAGAAAACTTGAGATAGAATACCTTAATATACATTTACTTGACTATGGGGATTATAAAATTAAAAATGTAACTATTGGTAGCAAGGAAAGTAGTCTATCTAACTCGGTTGATTATGTAGTTATTCCTAGAGATAAAATTAGTGAATTAGAACTGGATAAGATTAGTATTACCGTAGAATTGAATTAATCTATAATAATAGAAAAAAATAGTTGATTCTAAATTTAAAGTTACTAACCCCCACTGAGCACTATAGGATGACCTATAATTCAGAACTTCCTAAAGAATAATCTATAGATAAGGCCCTGGGGGGCGTAGTAACGATGTTGAGATAAAAATAAGAGGAGGGTAAAAAGATGATACAGGAAAATCTATTAGAGATTAGAGAATATACAGGTGAAGGCTACAACCCTGTTATAGACTATGACAAATGGAGGGTAGCTATTTTAAATTACATTGATGAATTATTACCAGAAAATATAACGAATATGCAAAAGCATGATGATACAGATGAAGTATTTGTCCTTTTAAAAGGAAATTGTATTCTTTATATTGCTGAAGGAGAAGAAGAGTTTGGTACTATTTACGGCGAAGATTTGAAACCTTATAAGATGTACAATGTCAAGCGTTCAGTATGGCATAACCATACTTTAAGTAAAGACGCTATGGTTTTAATAATAGAAAATAAGAATACTAGTGAAGAAAATTCACCAATAAAAGAATTGAGAAAAGATCAAAAAAATAGAATTAATTGTTTAGTATCTGAATTGTGGAATGAAAGAGATATTACTACATAATAATTAATGTTATTTTTTAATAGGTTTCAAGTCTAGTATTCCCATAGTTTTTTATCTATCTTTGGGAGCGTTCCCAAAAATGATAAAAAGTTGTAATTTAAATAATGATTATAATATTTTGTTATTTATATAGATTAAAACCTATTATTTTTTATTAAAGATAAAATTAAAAAGTTTTGTAAGGGGGTGGTTTGCGGCTAATATAGATTGTTGGTTTAAAGGTTTGTCCAAAAAAATATTAGGAGGAGTTAAATTATGAAGAAATTGTTAATTGTTTTATCTTTTGTTCTTGTGTTTTCTGTAACTAGTCTGGCAGCTGAAGAGGTAACTATAACTGTAGCTACTTGGGGTGATGAATCACTTGATGAAACTATTGCAGCCTTTAATGAGGTATATCCTAACATAAAAGTTGAACCAGTGGTTACAGCAATAAATGATCATCATGCCGCATTACTGACAAAAATTGCAGCTGGTGCAGAGGTGCCAGATGTTGCCTTTATTGAAATAGCTTTTGTAGGTCAGTTTGCTGCAAAAGGTGGATTTGAGAATTTGCTAGCAGAGCCATATAATGCTGGTAGATATGAAGAAGGTATTGTCTCTTATGCCTGGGCTCAAGGATTGACTGATAATAATAAAATGGTTGCTATGCCTACAGATATTGCTCCAGCTACACTATTTTACAGAAAAGACAAACTTGATGAAATGGGTGTAGAAATAAATGATATTAAGACTATGGTAGACTGGATCGAAGTTGGATTAGAATATGCTAAAGATTTAGATGGTGATGGGAAAAATGATAGATGGTTAATTGCTGATGCTGCTAATATTTATAGTATGATTGCACAAAGTGGTGTAGAAAAATATTTTGATGCAGAAGGAAATTGTATAGTAAATTCTCCTCGTTTTGTTAGGGCTTTTAAAATGGCACAAAGGGTTAGAGAACTTGGCTTAGATGCTCAAATTAGTGAGTGGACTAATGAGTGGTATGCTACATTTAAAGAAGGTACTACATTAATGACACCATCTGGTGCCTGGTTAGGTGGCCATATTGAAGGTTGGATTGCTCCTGATACTGCTGGTAAATGGAGGGTTGCAAATCTACCAGATAATATGTATTCAAGCTGGGGAGGTTCTTTTGCAGGTATTCCGGTAGATGCAAAAAATAAAGATGCTGCTTGGAAATATATCGAATTTGTTTCTACAAGAGAAGATGTACAATTGCTTAACTTTGAAATTGCTGCTATGTTCCCATCTCTAACTGCTACTTATGATGATCCAATGTTTGACCAACCAGTAGAGTTCTATGGTGGACAAAAAGTTAGAAGAATATGGGCAGATGCTGCTCGGGAAATACCAAATGTTATTACAAATCGTAACGATATTATTGCTAGGGATGTCTTAGGAAATGTACTAACTCAGGTATTAGAAGACGGTATAGATCCTGCAACAGCATTAGATGAAGCAAAAACATTAATTGAAAGAAGAACTAGAAGAAGATAGCATTTTATCATAAAGAGTAAATACTAATTATACAAAGGGGTTGTGATGAATTAGTCAAACCCCTTTGTATAAAATATTAGTCATAAAGATTATTTGGAAATAGTCACTGTTAATG
>JADQBV010000370.1 GCA_016278415.1 Halanaerobiales bacterium | reverse complement strand
GAATATCCTCAAGTTTTCTTTTTCGTTTTATTGACATATTTATCACCCCCTATATTAACCTTTCCTCACCCATACGTTTGGCTACATAATTTGCACCAAACACTAGGAAAAGACTGACAACACTTCTAAAAATACCAACAGCAGTCGCAAATGAATATCTCATCATTTTTAGACCGTAATTTAATTCAAAAATTGTGAAGATTCTGGAATAATTGATAACCCTTCCATTACTCAATAGATATATCTGTTCAAAACCGATATTCATCAGCTGACCCATGTTCATTATTAAGAGAATAATGATTACTGGCTTTATACCAGGTAAAGTTATATAACGTATTCTCTGTAATCTACTAGCTCCATCTATAGTAGCGGCTTCATAAAGACTAGGACTAATAGATGTCATGGATGCAAGATAGAGAATTGCACCAAATCCTACCGATTTCCAGACATGTGATGCACCAATAATCCACCAAAACAACTTAGGTATTCCCATAAACATTATCGGCTCTTGAATAATATTAAGATATAATAATGTCTCATTTATAATACCGCCATCTGTAGAAAGTATATTCATAAACAAGTTAGCAGCGACAACCCAGGATATAAAATGTGGTAAATAAGAAATTGTTTGGGTAATTTTTTTAAAAAAGAGGTTTCTTACTTCATTCAACATTAATGCTAGTAAAACAGAAAAAAACATACCACCTAGTAATTTAATAATACTCATAGCCAAAGTGTTACGCAAGACCTGCCAAAAAATTCGGTCTTGAAATAACATCCTAAAGTTTTGAAATCCAACCCAGGGTTGGTCAAAAATACCCCTGGTAGGAAAGTAATTTTGAAAAGCAATAATCCAGCCCCAGATAGGGACATATTTAAATACAATAACATAAATTATAAATGGAAGTGACATGAAAAGTAAAGCTTTTTCTTTCCATAATCTATACCAAAAACTATTTTTATTTGTTAACATTCCTGTATTTGGTGATAAGTTATTTCTCAAAATTTTCAATCCCCCTGTCTGTATATATTTAGAAGAGGGCGCTAAGTGAAACAGCACCCTCCAATTTAATACTTAGTAATTTAAGCTGGGAGCTATCTATTCTTCCGAACCATTAGTACCCCAGTGTTCTACTCTCCAGTCAATTTGTTTCTGATATGCTTCAATTTGTTTGTCCATTAGACCAGAAATTCTATCTGTATATTCGTCCCAAGTGTTTTCAAATTCATCTGGACTAGTCATAACTAGTCTAGGTACATATTCACGTAAAGTATCTCCTAATCTAGTACTTTCAATCTGTGCAGGTGAACCAGTTTCTAATGTTATAGTCCATAGTGGATAATATGGAATATCCTCAACATCTCTAGGTTCATTATACAAACCAGTAAAGGATTTAATACCATAAGCATCCATTACTTCTTTTTCTGAATCTGTAGCAGCACTATAGATCTGGATTGCCTGTCTATCTGGTAAATAACTATTTCCATTCTCATCTTCACCATATAGACTCGGTAATGCATTATAGAAATAATGTCTTCCAAATACATTTTGAGCCCAATCAGGATCTCTAAATTGTGCAAGTTGTTCTTCTGTACGATAGTACATACCATCTTCATTTACTTCATAATGCTCGCCTTCAATACCCCATTGAATCAATGTTTGATTAGCTATTAGAGCATCTAAATACTTAATAGCAGCTACAGGGTCTTCACAAGAAGTTGTAATACCCATACCTTGAGTAGTTTGAATATATGGTGTATCACGTACAAATTCCTCTACAGGCTCATCATATACTACTGGGAATGGAATCATAATACTTTCAGGATGTTCTTTAAGTAAAACATTCTGAGCTGATTGTATTTGCCAGTATTGATTATGTGTACCAAGTACACGACCAGAACTTAATTTTTCTATAAATTGGTCATAGTTCATAACAAAGGTTTCTGCACCAACTATACCTTTATTATACATTTCATTTAATTTCTTGTAATAAAGCTTTTCAACAACCCCACCATTATATGGTCTTACAACAAATTCCCCAGCTTCTTTAATAGGTATAAATCCACCTTCATTAGGGTAACCCATTAAATGCATAGGACCATTATTTGTACCGAAATTTCTCCAACTATCATATAATGCTAAATAACCAATAGTATCCTGGCCTTCATAGGTAGGATGTTCCTTCTGATAATTTTCAATAAGATCAAAATACTGATCAAAAGTTTTAATAATAGGATAACCTGCATCCTTTAATACCCTTTTGTTGATAAAGAAACCAACTGCAGGATATTTTCTTTCACCAGCACCAAATGGAATGGCCTGTTGTGGAAGATAATAAATATTACCATCATCTTTTTTCAATGAATCTAAATGCTTGGCATAATATTTTTTAATATTAGGCGCATGTTTGTCAATTAAGTCATTTAATGGAATTAAAACGCCAGCATCTACAAACTTATCAGTAAAATGAGCTGCTACTAACATATCAGGGTATTCCCCACTAGCAATCATTAAACCAACTTTAGTTTCTAAGTCACCTACTAGATATTCTCTGTTAAGTTTGATACCGGTTTTTTCTCTCATAATATCACCGACGATAGTAGAACCAGGATAATCAGGTAACGATTCACTAATAAATACGTCTAGTTCTTTTAGTTCCGCTGCCATTGCAAGACTACTAACTGTCATGACTAATACAAGTAACACTAATACAACTTTAAATTTTTTCAAAATAAATCCCCCTTTAAATTATTTGATTACAATACTATTATATTGAATAAACATTATATATACAACCTTATAAAATATAGATATCACCTTAATAATTATATGATTTTTAATATA
>JADQBV010000105.1 GCA_016278415.1 Halanaerobiales bacterium | reverse complement strand
AAAAGGGAATGAGCTGACATCTGGTTTTGAATTGCCAGACCGATGACATTAAGTAGTTCTCCAGCGCTGGAATTACCTATAACCCCTCCACCCAGGATAAGACCGGTTTTCTGGTCAGCTATTAGTTTTACTAATTGCTGGTGGGTTGAATCAAATGAACCAGGATGCCTATCAATTCCCCTGGCAATACCAGTAATAACCTTTATGCCTTCACTATTAGCCTGTTTTTCAGATAAACCTGCTGCTCCAAAGCCAGTATTCCCAACAACAGTAAGGAAGATAGGAAGAGTGCCTGAGAATGTTTTGATCTGTTTAAGATTAAATAGATTCTTACCTAAGATTCTGGCTTCGGTACAGGCAGTGGAGGCCAGCATGGTATTGTCTGCTTTACCGGTAATAAAATTAGTTTTTTCTGCACAGTCACCTATTGCATAGATATCCGGTATACTGGTTTTAAAATATTCATCAACTTCTATGAATCCATCTTTATTGAGACTTATACCAGCTTGATGGGCCAGCGCGGTCTGAGGTCGATAACCAGCGGCAAGTATAACCGCATCACTATTAATTTGTTCTTCACTAGCCAGCTTAATATTAAGTGAGTTACCCTTTTCTATTATTTTTGTTACTTTGCTTCCAGATTTTAATCTTATATTATTCGCCAGTAGTTGCTTTTCCAGTGGAGTAATAAGTTCCTGGTCGAAAATAGTATTAAGAATATGGGGTTGACTTTCAATAATAGTGATATTTTTTCCTGTTTTACTAAGTTCATCTGCTATTTCAATACCGGTAGAACCACCGCCGATAATAGTGATATTATTATATTGATGAACTTTCCCTAACATTTGGTCCAGATAATCTTTATTTTTAGGGATGATAAAAACCCTGTCATTACCAACTCCCTCTATCTTATCCGGTATTATAGGTACAGAACCAGTGGCCAGTACCAGTCTGTCAAATGCAATTTCAAGGCCATCGTTTGTCAAACATATTTTTCTCTCATGATTAATTTTGGTTACTTCCGAAATTTTGATTTTAACTCCCTGTTTACTTAAACTATCATCATGTGAGGCAACATTCTGGCTACTATTTTTCAACCTTCCTGAGCATCATAAAATTTTTATCAGGATAGTTTTTTTTACCGGTTGCAGCCAGAATTATACCAGCAGGTCCTCCCCCAATAATTAAAACATCTGTTTTTTCTTGCATTTATATCCCTCCATAAAATGATTTTTAATTATTTTCGATTTTTGCCATTATAAAATTTTTAAGGTTGATTATTTGATACTATAAATCAGATATTAAGAAGCTGGTTAACAAAATTTTGCCTGAGAGATAGCAAGTTTAATTTTAGAATTCAATTAAGGATTTCCAGTCTTTTTTTGGGACAAATTGGACAAGACCAGAGTGCCTGCTAAACCAGCCAGGAAAATAATTATTCCTGCTACCAGAAAGATAAATTCAAAGCCCCATCTATTAAGAATTTGACCATTCAGGAAAGTACCTATTCCACCACCTACAAACATATTAAAGGAAACAAGGGACATTACTGTTCCACGCCTTTTAGGATTTAATTGCTGTGCTGTTGTAACCAGGGTCGGCTGGATGATGATAAAAGCCAGTGCAAAACCTATTAAAGATAGACTGATTAAAACAGTAGATGATAAAAAGCCCATTGATGACCAGAATATCAAGCCCAGTATGCCGGCATAAAGTAAAATTTTGTTACCAATTATTTCTTTCCAGTTACCTGATTTGCGTCCTCCCAGGAATGTGGTTATGCCAAAGAATGTTAGTATTAAACCTACAATCAATATATTATATCCTGTTGTATCCTCGATAAACTTTCCTGCATATGTAAAACTACCGAAGACTGCAAAACCTACCAGAAAAAGTAGGCTAACGGTTTTAAGAAGCCCGGTATCTGTAAGAATACTGCCATAGGTATTTTGTAAACTAAGCTTTTCTGTGGTTCCTGGCTCTTTCTCTATAACCCTGAGCATAATAAAGGCGATGATAAGTTCAGCAATTCCATAGACTAGATACACCAGCCGCCAGGAACCAAAATAAGAGAGGGTACCTCCAATAGCCGGGGCTATAGCACCACCAAGAAACATCAGGCCAAATACTTGACCAAGTGCATTTTGTACTGATTTTGGCTCATGGCCAAACTTATCTCCAATAAGTGCCATTGTAACAGGTAAAATTCCAGCAGCAAAAGTACCATTTACCGCCCGGATTATGCTAAGAGAGTTGATATCATAGGCTACTGCTCCCAGGGCACTGAAAATTCCTGTAATAAAGGCAGCTGTATTTATTATCCTTGCTTTACCGAATCTATCAGCCAGTGGTCCAAAAAGCAGAGTGAAGAGACCAAAAGGCAGCATATAAGCTGTTACTGAAAGTGCAGCAGTACTAATCTCAAGATTAAATTCTTTAGCAATTTCAACAATTAAAGGTGCAGAGGCATAATTATCACCCTGAACCCAGAAAGCCATAAAACCCAATAGAAAAACTAATTTTTTTAAATTTTTATTTGTTTTCATGTAAAATCACCTTTTTCAAATAATTTTTTATGTTCATAGCCACAGGACAATTTGTTCAAAAAGAATGGGGGTTGCCCCCCATTCAGATAAAGTTGACAAAAATACGTACCCAGAAAGTAAATACTTGTTAATTGTGTAAGAGCTTTATTTGTTTTGGAATTCATCGATCCTGGCCTCAACTCCAGCCTGCTCCTTCTGGAGTTCTTCCTTATACTTATTCAATTTTTCTATTTCTTCTTCTGGGGATAGATAGTTTCTATTCCCCCCATGGCAGCCACAACCACAGTTCATATTCCTATGAGTATTAGTTT
>JADQBV010000211.1 GCA_016278415.1 Halanaerobiales bacterium | reverse complement strand
TTCTTGCACAGGGTTTGGGTACTTCAATGCTACAAATTCCTAATATAATTAAGAGCCCTTTGATCTGGATACCACCTATTATTACATCTGCTATTCTTGGTCCTATAGCAACAGTTATTTTTAAGATGAAGAATAATAGTATTGGTGCGGGTATGGGAACAAGTGGATTGGTTGGGCAATTTGCCACTATGGAAGTTATGGGTAGTAACGCTATTTTGCCTATAATATTGCTCCACTTTATATTACCTGCAGCTCTTACTTTGTTAATATCTGAGTATATGAGAAAAAAAGGGTATATTAAACATGGAGATATGCTTTTAAGTGATTAAGTCTTTAATGAATTAAACTTTCATACCATGGTTATATTAAAATAATGATATTAGTATAATACATATAACAAATGGGGGTTTGAAAGTGCAAATCGATAATGATATATTTACTAAAGATATGGCAAGAAGAATTTATAATGATTTAATGGAAAATAGTAGTGGGCAACTTCCTTTTGAGGATTTTAAATTAAACTATAATTTAAGTAAAAAGGGAGAGAATAACAAGCCCTTAGAAGTAGATCTTAAGATAATAGATGAAGATGGGGATGAAAAGAGTAGTTATTATATGAAATATGAAAATGGGTTTTCTGATTATAGAATTATCCAGGGTAATCAAATTATTAAAAGGTAAAGATATAAAAGGATAAACTCAACAAATGAACCCCTGCTGTTAAATTTAACAGCAGGGGTTTAAGCATTATATTATATTTATTAATCTATTAGTGCAGTGGGAAGTATTAGTAACAAGGTCCATCATCACGATAGACTGGTCTTATAAAGTTGTTACATGACTTTACATTTCTACATTCAAAAACAGGTTGTGGAGCAGGAAATTCTACATCTTCTTGTGTATATTTAGATACTTTAATTATAAAGTCAAGGACTATTTTTTGGTCAACTGCACCAGTATTAACATCAACTATTCTCTGGAATGTGAATAATCTTGTTAAATAAATTTGTACATCTATACCTCCATTAGTACCCTGATTATCAGGGCCGATATCTATTGCGTTATTACTTATTACAGCCCTATTAAATTTCCCGATAGTGAATCCTGGGGTTAGACCAGGAAGATTTACATCTATACCAAATTCTATTGGTGCTTCCTCGAAATACTCAACATCACCTGTACCATCTTTGTAAATAATATTTTTATTAATAGTACCCTGTACAAGGGCTTTATCTTGAAGTAGTATTACCCTATCAAAAGTAACAGAGACTATAGGGTCTAATAATTCAATAACTTCTTCTCCTATGGTAACAGGATTTTCTCTAAAATATTGAACTTCTTCTTCTGCAACGACATCTAATAGCTTTAGTGTTCTTTTAAAACTTGAAAAAGTACTCCTTCTTCGCTTATATCCCATTTTAAAAATTACCTCCTTTCAGTATATACTATAATATATGTTATCTTATAGAAAATGTTATTATATTTTTATATAATTTACTCAAACTTTGCACTTGATTGAATTAAATGTGAAATTCCCTGGTTGGCCCTTTTTATGAATAAGCGTTTCACTGCGATCTTTTTTTAAACGCAAGGTAGATCCCAGCACTAACGAATCGACTTGTGTCGCGCTGTTAACTTCTATCTTAAACTCAATGTTGAAGCTAGTAATTCAATACATATACTACTTGTTGTTAAGAATCGATATCATATCTATATGTATTTAGTAGATTACTCTAAGTCGAAATTTAACGATAAAGTTAATATTATAATTTTTTTATCATATAAAAAAAGGAAATCATTACTATTTGGCGAATTGGATTAATAAATGATTAGAACTACCCTTTTAAAATGATTGGAGTTGGATAAAAAATGATGGAAGAAAACCATTGTTGCTTAGCCTTAAGTACGATTTCTGGACTCGGACCTATAAGAATTAATAAGTTACTAAATTATTTTTCTAATGCTTCTTCAATATGGAGTGCCAGTGAAAATGATTTGAAAAAAGTTAGTGGAATAGGTTCACTAGCAAAAAAGATAGTAAAACAAAGAGAGAATTTCGACTTAGATAAATTATTAAATAGTCTTGAAATTAACAATATAGAGTATATAACCATATTTAACAAAAAATATCCTGAAAAATTAAAGAATATTTATGACCCTCCACCTGTATTATTTTATAAAGGGCAATTAAATTTCGATTATCCTGCTATTAGTATTATTGGTTCTAGACGTTGTACTACTTATGGTAAAAAGTCTGCAGAGAAAATGGCATATCGTCTAGCTAATAGAGGTATAACAGTAATTAGTGGTATGGCAAGGGGTATAGATACCCGTGGCCATATAGGGGCTTTAAAGGCAAAAGGTAGGACTATTGCCGTTCTCGGTTCAGGACTGGATATAGTATATCCACCAGAGAATAAAGATTTATTCGAAGAAATACAAGAACAGGGGGTTGTATTAAGTGAGTATCCTCCAGGGGTACAGCCGCTTTCGGGTAATTTTCCCCAACGTAATAGAATTATTAGTGGATTAAGCATTGGTGTATTGGTTGTGGAAGCAGCTAAAAGAAGTGGTTCATTAATAACAGCCAATATGGCTTTGGAGCAGGGAAGAGAGGTATTTGCAATTCCAGGTAACATTGACCGTCCACAAAGTAAAGGAACAAACAATTTAATTATAAATGGCGCCAAAATGGTAACAAAAGTTGAGGATATTATTGAAGAAATATATCTATACAAGAGTTCTAATGAAAACAATAGTAATAAAAACAATAGTAAAAAAGAGTTAAAACAATGTTATCCAGAATTAAATACTGAAGAAAAGGAGGTTTTAAATTTATTTGAAAAAGAAGTTGATTTAACTATCG
>JADQBV010000299.1 GCA_016278415.1 Halanaerobiales bacterium | reverse complement strand
AATCAATACAATAGCTTGTGCTGCAATTCCTTCTTCTCTTCCAATAAAACCTAATCTTTCAGTAGTTGTTGCCTTAATATTTATTTTATCCTTGGAGATATTAAGAATTCTAGAAAAATTATCTTTAATTTCTTGATGATATGGAGCCATTTTTGGTTTTTCAGCCATTATAATAAGATCCAAATTACCAATAATATAATTCCCTTCTTGGAGATATCTATAAACCTCTTTCAGTAAAATCAAACTACTTATATCTTTATATTTATTATCACTATCAGGAAAGTGTTGACCTATATCTCCCTTTCCTAAAGCCCCAAGTATAGCATCCATCAGAGAATGTGTTAGGACATCAGCATCTGAATGGCCGCGTAATCCCTTCGCTGAGGGTATCTCTACACCACCAATTATTAACTTACACCCTTCCTCCAATTGATGAACATCATAACCTATACCAACTTTCATCGAGATTAGCCCCTTTTTCTTTGTCTGAGTATATTCTCTGCTATAACCAAATCCAAGGGTGTAGTTATTTTAATATTTTCATATGAACCCTCAATTATTTTAATTTCTTTACCTATGTATTCAAGTAAAGAAGCATCATCAGTTACCGGCTGTTCTTTCGGTACATTTTGGTGAGCTTCCATAATAATATCATATAAAAAAGCCTGTGGAGTTTGAATTGCCATCAGGCTACTACGTTCTGGTGTATCCTGAACGATTTGCTGTTTATCTATACGCTTCACGGTATCTTTCAAGCTAGTCCCTACAGTGATAGCAGAATGAATTTTTAATGATTTTATAACTTTATTTAATAAATCCTGTGTTAACAAAGGTCGTGCACCATCATGAATTATAACATAATCAATTACTGGCGACAAGGCCTTTAAACCAGCAAAAACTGATTCACGTCTGCTCTCCCCGCCAGCAATTATTTTTACTCTTGAATCGGAAAATTTATTTATAATATTTTTTTTACAATAATCAATTTCATCTACATTTACCACTATAATTATTTGATCTATTTTAGTATTATTTATAAAGACAGATAAAGTATGTGCCAGAACAGGACGTCCTAATAACTCCATAAATTGTTTTTTTATATTACTTTTCATCCTTTTACCCTGACCTGCTGCGGGTATTACTACTCCTATTGACATGAATTTTCTCCCTTTAAACTATGTTTTAAACTCTGTTTTTACAGATTAAACTATCTGTTTGGTAGCTTTTGGTTTAGCAAAAATCATTCTACCAGCAGCCGTTTGCAATATACTTGTAACTAATACTGAAATTTTCTGGTTCATATATTTAATACCCTCATCTACAACAATCATTGTTCCATCATCTAAATATGCTACACCTTGACCGTCTTCCTTGCCTTCTTTAATGACCTTAACATTCATCTCTTCACCTGGTAACACAATAGGTTTTACAGAATTAGCTAATTCATTTATGTTTAATACTCTAACACCCTGTAATTCTGCAACTTTATTAAGGTTATAATCGTTAGTAACTATTCGTGCATCTATTACTTGTGCTAACTTAACTAGCTTACTATCAACTTCCTGAATATCATCGAAATCCTGTGTGATTATTTCTACTGTTATATATGGTTCTTTCTGCATCTGTTTTAAAATATCTAGGCCACGTCTTCCTCTGTTACGCTTCAATGATTCTGATGAATCCGCAATATGTCTTAATTCTTCAAGTACAAATTCAGGTATAATAAGTATTCCTTCTAGAAAACCACTTTTAGATATGTCAGCAATTCGCCCATCAATAATAACACTAGTATCAAGTATTTTATTACTTATAACACCATCATAGATATCATTATTATCAGTATATTTGTGATCGAATAATTTTACTATATCTTTATCTTTATATATGAATAAACTAAAACCAAGATAAGCAAATATTAAATTAATTAAAATACCAAGATATTTACCTACACCAGTATTTAAAATATCAGGAAAAGCAAGATTCACTAGTATGCCGAATAATAATCCAACAGCTAAACCACTAAGACCTATAGCTATCTTCTTCCAAGAAATTTCTTTCAGACTATTTTCAAAATTAATAATTAATTGCAGTAATTTCTCTAACAAATAAGAAACCAGAAAAAATCCAATTAAAAAGCCTACCACAATACCAGCAAACTCCACACTTGTAAACCAGCGGTCAATTTGTTCCCATGTAAACTCAGTGCCATAACCTAATATTTTTACAATTTCACTGCCTATTACTGCTACAAAGACACCTAAAATAAAGCGCATAATCTTTTTAAGCATAATTTACACCTCCTTCCATTTATTATTGCCTATTTATATAAAATAATACGTGTTATACCAATTTATTCCTCTTCCTCTTCCAGATTCGGATTATCATTAAATACATCACCAATAAGCTCTTCAACCTCTTCCTCTTGCAAGTCTTTAGAGAGAACCAGTTCACTTATTAAAATTTGTCGGGAATTATTAAGCATTTTCTTCTCACCAGTAGATAAGCCCTTCTCGTGATCCCTTATAGTTAAATTACGAACAACTTCCGCTACTTCATATATATCACCAGTTTTTAATTTTTCCATATTTGCCCTAAAACGTCTATTCCAATTCTGTGACATTTTACTCTTATCACCTTTAAGTAATCCTAATACTTCATCAGCCTCTTCTTCACTTATTACATTTCTAATACCTATTTCTTCAACTTTTTCAACAGGAATCATTACCTTCATTTCTCCAATAGGTAATTTCATTATATAATATTGTTTTTCATCACCAAGTATTTCTTTAGTTTCTACAGAAACAATTGTTCCTGCGCCGTGATTAGGATAAACTACTCTATCACCTACGTTGAACATATTATCAACCCCTC
>JADQBV010000106.1 GCA_016278415.1 Halanaerobiales bacterium | reverse complement strand
TTTTATAAAAAGATGTGATAAAATTAAATAAATATTGAAGAAAATATATAATTTCCATTAAGAAAAGCCACTGCGTCAGCAGTTTTGTTCAACAATGAGTTTACGGTTCCGCTACGCTGCACCCAAATTTCTGAACCTAAGCCAAGTCTGGCTAAGGTTCAGAAACTTCGTAAACTCGGATACGTTATACAAAATAAAACTGCATATTTTATTAGTAGCAGTATATTAAAATAGTATTTTGATATATAACTGTAAATTTGGAGGATTTTTATGAAAGTAGGATTAGTGAGGCATTTTAAAGTACTAGATTCTCATAAGTATTTATTGACATCAGATGATTTTGATAAATGGATAAAAGAATATGATAAAGCTAAAATTGAATATAAAGATGTCAGAGGTTTGAATAATGATAAATGGGATATTTGTTATACTAGTAATTTATATAGAGCAATTAAAACTGCAGATCATGTTTTTACAGGAAAAATAATAAAAACAGATTTATTAAAAGAAGTTCAGATAGCACCATTTACAGAACATAGAATATATCTTCCACACCATTTATGGCTTTTATTGGGTCGCCTATTATATTTAATTAATCATAAATCTCAGCCAGAAAAATTAACTGAAACTCGTGATAGGGTAAGAACATTTGTGAGGAAGCTAATGTGTGCTGATGAAAAAAATGTTTTGATTATTAGTCACGGTTTTTTAATGAGATATATTGTTAAGGAATTATATTCATTGGGGTTTAAGGGTAATAAGTTTAGAAGACCAGAAAATGGTAAGCTGTATGTATTTGAAAAACAAAAAAGAATTTAAGTTTTAAAGAGCAGTTTTACTTCGTATAACAGCAAGGTTTACGGTTCCACTATCCTTCCACCCAAATTCCAGTGCCTAACATAAGAACTATGTAAGGCACTGGAATTTCGTAAACCTGCGGGACGTTATACGAAAGACTGTCAGGAGGGTAAATATGTTAAATAAATTATTTAAGAGAAAGTATGTGGGAGTAGTAATTTCAGATAAGATTCGGGCCTATGAAGAAAATGAAGGTATATTTTTAGATGAAAACATAACTAAAATCATATCACTGGATAATAATAACTTGATGAATGTACCTAATTATTGGTTAATACATTATAAGATGGAAAAATTGTTTAAAGAAGTTTATAAAAGAAAGAATTCTTTTTTTCGTAAGCCAATACTCTTTATTTGTATACCTTATGAATTAACATTAAATAATAGTAAGAGGATAGTTTTAGAAGCTGGTATGACTGCAGGATTTCCGAAAGTGTGATTAGTAGATAATATAATTACCGCAGCAGTAGGTTCTAATGTTTCTATAGGAGAACTAAAGAAAAAAATATTTTTATATAGTTATAAAGAGAAAATTTATATTGCATTGTTATATGCTGGTGGAGTTATGAAAGTAGTTACTATAAATAAATATATTAATAAAATAAAAGAGAATGAAATTTTAATTAAAATAGATGAATTGCTTTCTAAAATACCAAATGATATTTCAGAGCAATTTAGACAAGTAAAGGAGAAGGAAGAACAAGAAAAAATCTTAAGAGGGTGGAGGCTGGATCCCTCTAGTAAAATAAGCTTTTGTGTGCCTAAAAAATATATAAATATTTTTGGATCTAGTATAGGTAAATATGAATTGGAAAAATTGAAGTATCAAGATTGTCTCATAAAAGGTATTCAAAAAGTTATGAAAGAATTGTATGACATAAAGATAACAAAGCGACAGTCCATCGTATAACATAGGATTTAAGATTCCACTATCGTTCCATCCAAATTCATTCACCAAGCGCGTCGCGCTAAGGTTCATGAACTTCTTAAATCCCTGGTACGTTATCTGAAATACGGCGGGAAAAACGGATGCCGTCATCGTGACCGCAAAAAAAAGAAAAACGGAGGGTATAATGATGAAAGAAAAGATACTCACAAGAATTATAGATTGGGCTAATGAACAAGAAAATATCAGGATGGTAGTTATGGATGGTTCACTTGCACGAGGAACTTATATAGATGAGCTTTCAGATATTGACATTAATTTATTTATCAAATCTAATGAACCATTTTTGAAGAATGACTCATGGATGTCTGAAATAAGTAATGTATGGATTTTTTCACCTGGTATGTTTATGATCGGAGAAAAAACTGTTCCAACACGCTATGTTATTTTTGAAAACGCTATAAAAGTAGATTTCTCATTTTTGAGTCTTGATTTAATGCAAGATATTATCGATGGTATAGTTACTCATTATGAAACAAGTTATAAAATACTTATTGACAAAGATGGGAAAGGTAGAAACTTCCCGAAACCAGTGTTGAAGGTAAACAAGATTCCACTTGAGAAAGAATACCTTACATTAGTAAATGAATTTTGGTTTAAAGCATATCATGTCGCCAAGTATTTAAAACGTGATGAGTTTTGGTTTGTAAAGTCTTGGGATTGGGAAATGAAAAATCTATCCTTATTAAAAATGCTCGAATGGCATGAACAAGTAAAACATAATTGGAACCATAATACTTATTATATGGGAAAACATATAAAGCAGTGGCTTGATGCAGAAATTTATCAACAATTGCGTGAAACATTTACAGGTTCTGAAATAAAAGAGAATTGGAATGCTTTGTTTATAACTCTCGATTTATTTCGAAAATTAGCTATTAATGTTGCTGATAGATTAGGATTTAAATATTCTAATGATACTGATAAAAATATGACAAATGTGATAAATGAAATTTATGAAAGTGACTGACTTCCTTGTCAGTCTTCAATCTTAGGCCCACGCCGTACTTCAGATAACAGTAAGGTTTACGGCTCCACTATCGTTACGCGCAAATTCCAGTGCCTAAC